>CAUTEL010000001.1:0-25307 GCA_963537185.1 uncultured Oribacterium sp.
TCTTACTCTCATTAACTCTTCCTCCGAAAGACTACTTAACTTTTCCACGCTGACCACTCCTGCTCGTTTTAAACAGTTATAAGACCTGACGCTGAAATCCATAGTTTCAATAGGAGTAAACGATTCCTTTATCCCCCTATTCTCTTTTTCCGCTGCATATCTGTCTGATTCTTCTGCATATCCCCTAATCTCTCGCTCTCCGTCAGAGAATTGCAGTTTCTTTCTCTTCCGTATTTCCAAGAAGAAGCGAGTCATTGCCTTTATAAACAGGTCACCGGGCAACAGTTTTTCCTCCTCTACTGCCTTATTTTCCATTTCCTCTACTTGCATAGGAGAAAGAGAGAAGGAAATCATTGTTTTCATTCTTAAGCACATTTCCTTGGGAAGGCTGATAAAAATTCCTCCTTTTCCCATCACCCCCTTATCCGCTGATTTTGCAATGCCATAAAGAATGGCCTCCTCTTCCATAAGCAAGGTAAATAGATCTGAAAAATAATTTCCGGAAGACCAGCCGTCAAAATCTCCCGGACGGTAGGGAATCCCCCGCAATACTTCAGAAGAAGAATTCGCATACTGCTTCTCTGTCAGGCTGACAAGTTGATAGACCTTTCTTCCTGCTTGAAAAAGTTCCTTTATTACTGTCTTATCTCTGCTTTTTAGCTGCGCAAAGCCCTGCCATATCCATTGAAAATCATCACTTTCCACCTTTCCTTCTGAAGAAGAAAAGCAGTGACCGGCTACTCTCTCGTCTTTCTTCAGCATAATCTGCCAGCCCAGGAATTCCGGCTCCGGAAGGAAACTTGCGGAGCCTAAAAAACGCTCTGACAGCTTTGCCATCTCCATTTCCACTCCGTAATTGATTTCCGCACTTTCCATATACAATTCCTCTACATTCGTAAAATTTTTCATTTCTAAATTCATTTTCTTTTTCATTTGTCAATCCTCTCTTTCCATTCAAGCTTGTAGTCTGTAAAAAATCGAATACTTTGCTCTGCTTTCCTGAATACAAGCTGTTTCCCTTTAAAATACATTCTTTCAGTACATTTCCTCGCAATCTGAGACAAACTATTCCTTGGCCCGCTCCTATCATCGCGCGGCTTCCCCGGTTGGCCGTCCGCTCATTTGCGGATTCTGTTTTCAAGGTGCCGGGGAACGACAAAAAAAGTCGCTGTTTTAAAGAATCCCCAAATGGACAGACTCCACCCTCGGAGCGTCCAATACTAATTCTTCAAAACAGCGACTTTGCTAAGCACTATTCAGTTTTCACACTAACTTATACCATAAAAATCAATACAGTACAAGCGGTATTTTTTCTTAGTATGTTTTATAAAAGTCCTTCGCTTCATGATTTTTAGACATCTCTTCATAGGAGATTAAATAGTATCTGTATCGGAGGCTTTCTCCTGCCCAAAGCGGCTTATCATCCCAGGTACAATCAATATAGTACCAGGTATTGTCCAAAAGCACTCTGTTCCAAGCATGTCCTCCCCGTCCTCCTTTTGGAGAATCAACAAGGCCCGTAACATGCTCATGCTCTATTCCTAAAACGAACATAAAATAGTCAAAGGTTCTGGCATATCCTGAGCAAACTGCAACGCCTTTCAGCATAACTCCGGTAATGTTATAAGAGTCCTCGGGGATTGAGTTGTTTTCATAATTTACAATGTCATAGCTTGTATGATCGATAATCCAGTCATGAACCGCCTTAATCTTTTCTCTTTCCGTCATACCGTCATTCGTAATAGACTCCGCTATGTCAAAGACCTTTCGTTTCGCTTCCACACTGTCCGATGTTCCGTAAGCCTTTCTTCCCTCATAAAATCCGTATTGTTTATAGTGGTTCCACAGGGCTTTCTTGTTCCGCCCAAAGCTCGCCAAAAGGTCCGGATAGTCCGAGGCATATCGATCCGCATCAAAGTAAAATGACTCATCTCTTTTCAGTTCAAAAACGGCCAGTCTACTTGGTTTATAGGGTAGAGCATGCACCAATCTTCCCTCTTGTTTTCCATTACTCTGATAATGCTGAAAGAGAAGCTTTCTATTTTGCCCGAAGGATGCGAGAAGGTCCGGATTATCGGATGCATATCGATTATGGTCGAATGTATCCAAAGTGATTCTTTCATAAACATAATTAGGTTCCGCATAGACGGTAGAGCTTAGCGGAAAAAGCAAAGCGGATACCAGAAGCAGTAAAGAGAGTAATTGAATTCTTTTTTTCATGGTTTTTCCTCCTATCGAACAATCAGACCGCGGTTTTTTCCGCTAAACTAAAGTCAGAGATAATATTTTCAGCATTTTCTTGCGAATCCGTTTCCATCATGAAATGATTCCTATCGGCTTGTTCCAGCTCTTTTATAAGCTGATGATTCAGCTCACTGGATGCACCGGCGGAATGTAAATGCTCCGCTAAAAGCTTTCTGGCAATGGATTTCAGTTTGTTTGCCCTTGCTCTAAGCTCTCGAATGGCACTTTCCCTCGCACATTCATCTTCCTCTAGGAGCAGTAGCTCATTCGCTTCCATGGAAGAAATGGAGGCCTTCAAATCCGCTATGGCTTCTTCCATTTCAATTTTCCTGATTTCCTCTTGTTCAATTTTCTTCCGAAGCTCATCATCATGGAAATAAGACAGAAAAAAGATAACAAGAGTAGTCGCTAAAGGCTCTATGCACATGAAGCCCGCAGTACAATATGCCTTCATCTTCGTTTTTTCATCGACCTCCAGAACTTCTTCACCGGAGGATAAATCATTCTTTAGAGAAGAAATCACAGAACTCTGTTCATACATGTCCGCATTAGCCATCCTAAGGCTTGCGGTTCCTAAGAATAAGAGCAAAAAGGTGGCAATACATAACCCCGCCCAGATTTTCGCTCTTTTTATTCCGTATCCTGCCCGGCGGATAAATTTAGCAGCCGGAAGAGCAATGGCATTAATGAGTATAGCGATACCGAAAGCCATCAATATACCGAGATGAGAGCTTTGGTCCATAATCCTATCGAACAAAGTATAAAGAACGCCAGCATCAAGAAGGGCAAATCCCAGTGTAAGCCCTATAATCACATAGCTCTTTGACCAAAAGCAACTGTCACTGTTTTGCAACACAGTTATTCCTTCTTTTCTCAATTTGTAGTCTTCCGCTTGAGATGCTTTGACTCCCTTATTCTTTTCTTTACTGAACATACTCTGCCTCCTCCCGTTTTTCCACTTCTCTTCGCTCTACATTCCCATTGTGATTTTCTTTACCGTAAAAGTTTTCCCAAGGAGTGTTTTTATAATAAACCTTCCTGTCCTGCTCGAGGGAGGCTAAAAGCATTTGATAATCCTCCTCGTAATGCTTTAGCCTGTCTCTTTCACAGATTTCGTCCCCCTGATGAAGTTTTCGTATATTTTCTTTGATAAGAAGTCGGTGAAGGATGGACTGCTTAGCTATCCTCTCTATTGCTACCTCCAGATTAGTTTTAATAAGGGGGTCCATATATGCACCGTTAAATTCATCCGGCTGTATTTTTTCCAAGGATTCCCGACAGATTTGTTCAAAGTTTTCTTCAAAAAAGTCCCATTCCTCTCCTGCCATGTAGTCTAAGGGCCTAAAATCATGCGGTGAATAGCTGGGCACTTCCACTAAGTCTTCCCTATCCTTCCGTTTTTCGTTTTCTCTCTCTTTTCTTCCTTTGAAAATATTCATACATCCTCCTTTTCCTGATACATAGCTATTCCCTTTGCTATACATATTCCTTTAGCAGGGAGAGTACCCGATCCCGATGGAAATAATACTCTGTCCGTCCCTCATACTTTCTTTCCGGGACAAGGGGGAGATACTCATTCAGTTTTTTCGATTCCAGGATTCCCTTCCAATAGTTGGCGTATCTGGTTGCCGCGATATCCTCCGAGGCCTCAATATGGTTTTTTAATTCCAGGTCGGTCATCAATATGGATTCATTCAAGGCACTCATTTGCAGTAGAATTTCTTTTCGACGGAGTTTATTTCTTTTTTGCTTTGCCTTAGCCTCGGCCGCTCTCCTTGCATATTCCTCCGGATTCATTCCGTCTTTCGGCCCTTCAGGCTCCTCCATTTCCTTTAATTCCGTGCAAAGGGAGTGCACCTCTTGGTATACCTCGTTAAATTCTCTTGTGACATCTCTGTACAGTTCGTTGATATAAGTATCCAGAAAATGGCTTTTACGGTGGATATAGGGTGTGGTGTGCCCTCCTTCCAAATCACAAATTTGAAATCTCTTCCCGTCCCTTCTCCCGGAAATCCATTCGATAAAGGGGCGGTTATACCAAGCGTTAAGATGACTGATTCTGGGTTTTTTTCTGAGCCTTTGCAGTTGGGTATACTTTTTCATAAACTTCTTCCTTTCTCTCTGAATAGAGGCTTCTTTTCTTTAGTCAAGATAAGGGGCCAAAAGTTTAGCGTCCTCACTACTTTGATCAATGATTCGTACCGTACGGTTTTCTTTGGCAAGGCTTTCCATAAAATTTCCCTTTGCATCCCTGTCCGTTACATGCCAAGGGTTCTCATAGTCCAAACCGATACTGATCATCTTTGCAGGATCCACACCGAATTCTTCCAATATTTCCCTTGCTCTTGCTGCCCTCCCCTGCGATAAAGCCTTACAAAACTCTTTGTCTCCGCTTGCCGTAGTACCTATGACATATACACTTCGATCTGCTGCAACCAGTAATTTCTCCGCTACAGCCTCTAAAGAAGCTCTTGCCCTTTCTTCTTCTATTAGTTTTGTCGAATCTCCATAGAAGCGCAGCTCCGTTTCACTTAGCACAATGCTCTCAATAGGCTTTTGGATTGTATTATCCGCATAGTTGATTCCGAGATCCTTCTCTCCCGTCTTTACTACCGTTACAGAAGGAAGATCCGTTGGAGCCGTGTTTCTTACCGGATCATCGGAAAAGACGAGCCTTCCTCCTGCCTCTTCTACAATCGCCTGCCATACCGCCTTCAAATTGCCAAGCTCCTCCTTACTAAGCTCTGTTTGGGGGAGGGCCGTCTTTCCGAAAAAGAGCCAATAAACGGTAATCCCGCGAAGATCCGGTAGTGCCTGACTTTCCTTTAATGCCTCTACCACCGCTTCCGCTTTTATATGCAGTAAGCCCTCCTGCCATTTGAGATAACCTCTCGTACTTAGCCCGCTATGCATGAGGAGTATAATCTTTTCTCCTTCTTCATGAATAACGGTATCTCTTGCAAGACTGATTGCTTCAAGAAGATCCGTCTCTTCGGAAAGCGCGGAAGCATCTTTCCTGTAGAGCTCCTTCAATTCTTGCACATAATTTACCGCTCTGGCCTTGAGCTTAGCCTTTGATAAGCCATCTATAGGAGGAATCGGAATTGTCGCTTGATAGAAAAGCTGCGGATTTCCGTCTGCTCTCACAAAACTTATCTTTCCATAGGAGAGGCAAACCTCTTCCAAATAGCGCTCCAAGGTCGGAGCGTTCAGCGGATACTCCGGAGCATTCATTATCGGGCCTCCGACTATAGCCGCAGATACTCTTTGGGGCTTGTTTTCTCCGCAGCCGGTAAATAAAAGAGTGATAAATGTCATCAGAAAAAGTACGAATATTTTTTTCATTTTTTCTCCTTTCCCACTTTTATGAAGTAGAACATCTCCTGTTATATGAAGTAGAACATTTTCTGTTTCATACCGCAAAATCATCGTAAAAGCTCATCTGAGAAGCGATCTTCGACTTAAGCGTAATCGCACGAGTTTCCTTTTGATCAATCTGCAAAACTTGGTCACATACCGCATCCGCTTCTTCATATCTTCCACATAGAAAATAGGAATTGGCCAGGGGCATCAAAATGTACTTTTTATTTTTAGTCGTTAATGCATACCTTGCTTCACCTTCGTTCATGGCTGACTCTGCCTTATGAAATGTTTCAATGGCTTTTTCTATGTTGTAAAATGGGTTGCTATAGGATTTAAACTGATAAATCATGGCTTCTTCGGTATAGACTCTGTATATATCAGGAAAGTTTTCCGGCACCTTTTTGAGAAGTTCAATAGCTCTGTTATAATTTCCTCTGTTTTTTTCAAATCTTGCATAACCTGAAAGCAGAGTAATATAGTTTCTCTTATACTGTTCCGAATGTTCTGAAGATCCCTGCATTTGTTCTTCCATTTTTCCCACCCATGCCTCATAGATTTCGTACTGCTTATTTTTCAGCTCGTCTGCCTTTTCCTTTTCTTCTGCAAAGCTATTATTTTTTTTGCTCATTTTCAGTGTAGCCTTGATTTCCTCTTCGTAGAGGGCAAGCATGGAGGTCACACCGTTAAAGGCTGACTTTGACTCCATAACCTTCTCATAATAGAACTTGGCTCTTTCGTACTCTCCTCTTCCTTGAAAATATCTTCCGAGCGCGAGAGCGGAAGGACCATCCTCCGGATTGATTTTCTCCAAAATATGATGGTATAAGGCTATGCCAAAGCGTTCTGCATTGCTGTTTATCCACTCCTCTCCTTTTCTCTGTACGGAAACGTAAAGATCCGAGAAGCGTTTTGTTAGAACGATGTAATTGTCCTCCTTTACATACTGCAATAGTTCAAAAATCGGTTCCTCCACGGCATAAATGGCAATTTTTACGTATTTAGGCCAAATAGAAATACCGTTCAGCTCTTCTTTAGAGAAGCAGTCTTGCATTTTTGTAAAAGACGTGGAAATGCTTTCTCTACATTCCCTTTCGCTGCAAATACCTTCCTCCTTCTTTCTTTGCATTTTCCATAAACTGTCCAATTCAGCTTCCAGCATCTTTTCTAGCTTTGCACCATTGTCCTTTTCTAGCCTAACTTCATAATTAGTTTTTAAATCCATTTTCTCTTTTTCTTCCTGCCCCTTTGTAAAGATAGAAAATAAATTCCGGAATACTCTTCCGCCAAAATTCTCTGTAATAAGCATTTTCATAAGCTTCTCCTTTCGTTTTAGGCTACTGCTTTCCATGGACAATACGTGAACATTTCTTTTTGATCCGCGGAAATCCCCACCTTAAAGCTGTACTCTTCTCCAATAGCGGCATGGTTGATGGCATATCCGATAAGCTTGATATAAAACTGATTCATAATCACAATAGGACGATGTAATCTGTCAAATCCGACTATTTTCCCTGTATAATTATCTTTTCTGTGTTTCCGAAAATATTCTTTGTAACAATATTGTTCGCATTTTTCCTGCACCTGATCTGCAGTCCTGCTTCTCTTTGTCGCTCTCTCACATACCTCTATCAGAGCTTCGTCAAAGATCTCATGGATTTCCTTTTTGTCCATTCCGCTGAGATGCATGCTGAGTATCTGATGAATTTTCAGATCGGCAATGCGTCGGATAGGTGATGTAAAGTGGGCATAGCAGTCCAAAGCAAGCTCTGCATGATGCAGCTTTGTAGCTTGATAGGCCGCCAAGTGATTTCTTTCTTCCTGAACGCGGAAGATGGAGGGGAGTTCATTTTCATAAAGATATTCCGCTACAATTCTGTTTGCCAGAATCATGAATTCCTCTATCATATTTTCCGCTGTTCCTCTCTTTTCCTGCTGAATCACTATTTCCTGATTTCGAAGAAATACCTTAGGCTTTTCATTGCCCTCGCAAGTGGAGCCTCTTCGTATTCTTGCTTCCCTCAGCGAAATGTATAGCTTTTCCATAATGAAGAGCTCCTCATACACCTCTTTATATTTGTCTATGAGTTTTTTGTCTCTTTCACCGGATAAGAGCCGGTTAACCTCCGTATACACTCCCTTTACTTTGGATTGAATCCGGCCTTTACAAATCTCCGAGTGGAGAATCTCTCCCTCTTCACTTAGCTCCGCAAGCACCGAGAGAGTATAGCGGGAGAGCCCCGGATTAAGGGAGCAAAGATTATTGGAGAGAACTGCAGGAAGCATCGGGACCGTCATGTGCGGAAGGTAAATGGAGTTTGCCCGGTAGGATGCCACTTTATCCAGCTCCGTTCCGGGAGCAATGTATGCCGATACATCCGCAATATGCACTGCCAAGCTGTAGCCTGCACTCGTTTTCGTAACACTCACTGCATCGTCCATGTCTTTACAGTCTTCGCTGTCTATAGTAAGAACCTTTTCCCTGCAAAAGTTCTTTCTCTCAGAACAGTTTTGTACTGTTAAATCTTTTGCTCCAAGCTTTGCGATCTCCTCCGGAAAGGAAGGTTCGATATTATAGGTTTGAAATTGATAAGCAGTAACTTCCATTAAGCCTTTTTCAATATTCCTAGTGAATTCATTCTCCTTCTTCATAATTCTTCTCCTTTGTAAAGTGCGCTTTGTTTGCTGTTCCGAACTGAGAGACACATAAGACAATTTCTCCGGGCCCAATCCGGGCGACCACGAACACTGTATCACACCGTTCTTTTTTTCTCGGAATCCTCGTGTCCCGCTTTTTTTACTTAACTCTCAGACTTACTGCGGACTCCTGTTTGAGGCTATAAACAGAGTCTACACCTTTAGTTCTTTTTTCTCGGAATCCTCGTGTCCCGGTCGGATTAATAGAAAAAGGCGAGGCAGCTTCTGCTGTCTCGCCTTTTTCTTATCTTCTATTTTATTCTTTATAAAAGCTTCCTAATATGCCGTTAAAAGCTTTCTACGATGCCTTCAATATCTTCCAGCGATTATTGTACTTGGCCTCATTTTCCTCTCCGAGGTAAGTATAGACCTCTCCCTTTTCCAACAATTTCTCCATATCCGGGAAAACGGCCTTGTTCTCGGTATAGCTCTTATCCAAAAGGGCAAGGGCACCCGTATTCGGAGTCGGGTAAGTAATGTACTCGAAATTTTTCGCGGCAATATCCGGTCTGCAAAGGAAATTCATCCATTTTTCGGCATTTTCCTTATGCTTTGCATTGTAGGGAATCACCCAACCGTCAAACCAGACATTCGTGCCTTCCTCGGGGATTGCGTATTCGATTTCCACATCCGTACCTTCCAGCTCCTCCTGTACATAGAGGATTTCTCCGGAGTAAATGACACCGACCGCAGCCTCTTCTCCAATCATCTTATCTCTTACCTGATCCACTACATAGGCCTGTACAAGAGGCTTCTGTTTGATAAGATCCTGCAATGCTTCATCGAGCTCCGCATCATTCACGGTATTCATGGAATGCCCTTCCATCTTTAACGCCACCATAAAGGCATCCCGTACGGAGTCCTGCATAAGGATTTCCCCTTTCAGCTTCGGATTCCAAAGATCCGCCCACTTGGTAGGATAGGGCACACCCAGCTCGTCCAACATCCTCTTATTGTAAAGAATTCCTACAGTTCCCGTGGTGTAGGGTACAACATATTTGTTTCCCGGATCAAACTGCTCGCACATTTCCATGTACTGCTTTCCGATTTCTTTAATATTCGGAACATTGTCAAAATTCACCTCCTGCAGGAGATGATTTTGCATCATTTTTTCAATCATATAGTCGGAAGGGCAAACTGCATCATACACAACTCCCCCTGCCTGAATAACCGGATACATTTCTTCGTTTGTCTCAAAGGTATCGTAAATCACCCTGATTCCCGTTTCTTCTTCAAAAAGCTTCGGGACTTCCGGATCGATATACTCTCCCGCATTGTAGACCGTAACGACATTGTCGCCTGTTGCTTCCGCCTGATTATCCTGCTCCGTTCCGTCCACCTCACCCTTACCGCAGGCAGCGAAAAAGGTGAAAGTAAGACAAAGGAAGAGCACCGAAAGAACTGCAATCTTACGAGAGCTGCCGGCGGTACAAAAAATTTTTTTACTATTATTTCCCTTTTTTAACATAATCTTTTCCTACTCTTAGTATTGAAAATTTCAAACGTTATAACAATATATCAACTTTTTTACAAGTCGCACTCTTTTTTAGGATTGCTCTATTTTAAACCTGCTCTTTATCTGTATATTTCACGAAAAGACCATCGCGAGGCTCCCGTTATTTGTTCCATGCTAACTAACGAGTGCGGAGCGTGTTTGAGCGTAGCGAGTTCGCTAGGAGCACGAGTGAATAAGTGCATGGAACAAATAGGGAACGCAGTGGGTCTTGAGGGAAATATACAGCGAAAAGAGCTCGATAAAAGAGTGCTTTAAAGCGCCTTTTGAAGAGATGTGCGAAGGTGATTCGGCAAATATCCGCTTTACGCCTCCTTCTCCTTCCGCTCAAAAAATCCCGGCGCGAAATTCGCACAAAGTAAAACCACAAAAACCGTCACAAAGATCAGGGTGGAAAGAGCATACATCGTCGGCTTGATTCCCTTTCTCGCCTCGGAATACACAAGGGTGGAAATGGTATCAATGCCCGCTCCTCTGGTAAAGTGCGTGATGATGAAATCGTCCAAGCTCATCGTAAAAGCCAGTAAAAAGCCCGATAAAACTCCCGGCATAATATCCGGAAGCACTACCTTGAAAAAGGCATAAAGCGGTGTCGCTCCAAGGTCTAAAGCCGCCTCGTAGCTTACCTGCGAACTCTGCCTGATCTTTGGAAGCACCGAAAGAAGAACATAGGGCAGGTTAAAGGTAATATGGGAAATGAGTATGGTGTTAAAGCCCAAGCTGAAGCGAAAGGCAATAAACATCAGCATCAAAGAAATACCGGTCACAATGTCGGCATTCAGCATCGGGACATTACTTACCCCCATAATCAGATTTCTCGGCAGCTTCTTCATTTTCCGAATCGCAATCGCCGCCATGGTACCCAGTACAGTCGCAATCAAGGCCGATAAAAATGCAATAATCAGTGTGTTTTTCAAGGCCTGTAAAATCGTCTCATCCTGAAACATCTCCGCATACCACTGAAGGCTGAAGCCGGAAAAATGCGCTCTGCTTCGTCCCGAGTTAAAGGAAAGTGCGGTCAGCATAAAGATAGGTGCATAAAGGAAAAGCACCACTAAGCCTAAATAGCCGTTTTCCAAATATTTTTTTCCTCTTTTTTCCATTAGAACATCGCCCCCTCTCCGTTGTCATAGCGGGAAAGGACCGCCATGGAAAGAATGATAAAGAGCATCAGAATCATGGAAAGGCCGGAGCCGACATTCCAGTTGGAATTTGTCGTAAACTCCTGCTCGATAACATTTCCGATTAAATAAATCTTTCCCCCTCCCAAAATGTTCGATATGGCAAAGGTCGTGAGCGTCGGTACGAAAACCATGGTCACCCCTGAAACAATGCCGGGAACGGAAAGCGGTAAAATAACCTTCCCAAGCGTAGTAAAGAAGCTTGCCCCAAGGTCGTACGCCGCATCAATCGTGTTATCATCAATTTTACTTAGCGTGTTGTAAATCGGCAAAATCATAAAGGGCAGGAAATCATAAACCATGCCGAGAATAATGGCATAGGGAGTATTGATGAGGTTCTGCCTTGGTAAATGCAAAAAAAGCAAAATCTCGTTCAGCACCCCTTTTCGCTCGAGTAAAGTCTGCCACGCAAGAATGCGAAGCAGCGAATTCATCCACATGGGAAGAATAAAAATAAATGCCACAAAGGAGCCTCTTCCGATTTTTTTGTTTCGAAGAATCAAAGCAAGCGGAAAGGCAAAAACAAAACAGAGCACCGTACTTGCTAAAGAAAGAAGCAGTGCCAAAACCAGGGGCTTGTAATTTTCCCACAGTAAAATCTGCCCTACATTTTCCAGCGTAAAGGAACCCGCCTTCGTCGTAAAGGCATAGTAAATCACGAGTGCCAGCGGAATGACAATAAAACCACACATCCAAACTAAGTAGGGTGTGGCCAGTAAGGTATTCTCTTTATTCTTCAACGCCGATAGCCTCCTCGTCCTCAGACTCGGGCTTATTCATAATCTGAATATTGGAAGGTCTGACATAAATTCCCACCTTCTTTCCCGGCTCATGCATCTCTGTAGAGTGCACCAACCACTCGAAACCGTCCTCGGTGGTGCATTCCATCTCATAGATTTCTCCCTTGAAAATGATGTGCGTCATTGTCCCTTTAAGAATTGCACGATCATCTCCGTCTTCCAAAATTTCCACATCCTCCGGGCGAATAACCACATCGACCGGTTGGTTTCGGCCAAAGCCCTCATCAATACAAGGGAAGTTTGCACCGAAAATCTGTACCAGTCTGTCTTCTAACATGACACCCGGTACGATATTGGAATCGCCGATAAAATCCGCCACAAAGGCATTTTCCGGCTCATTATAAATCTGCTCGGGGGAGCCTGCCTGCTGGATATAACCCTGATTCATTACCACCACATAATCGGACATGGTCAGTGCCTCTTCCTGATCATGGGTGACATAGATAAAGGTAATTCCCAATTCATTTTTTAAGCGAATCAGTTCGTATTGCATCTCCTGCCGAAGCTTTAAGTCCAAAGCCCCCAAGGGTTCGTCCAAAAGTAAGACTCTGGGCTCATTCACGATCGCTCTTGCTATCGCGATTCTTTGCTGCTGCCCGCCGGAAAGCGAAGTCACGGAACGCTTCTCATAGCCTTGTAAGTTCACAAGCTTCAAGGCATATTGAATCTTATCCCGAATATAAGCCTCCGACTTATTGCGTATTCTCAGTCCAAAGGCAATATTTTCCGCAATATTCATGTGAGGAAATAGAGCATATTTTTGAAATACCGTATTTAACTGCCGTTTGTTTGCCGGCAGATTGGTGATGTCTTTTCCCTCAAAAAATACCTGTCCTTTATCCGGATGCACAAAGCCTCCGATAATACGAAGTGTGGTCGTTTTACCACAACCCGAAGGCCCGAGCAAAGTTACGAAACTGTTCTCTCTTATGGAAAGATTCAGATCATCCAAAATCAGCTCTCCATCAAAAGATTTGGTAATTCCCCTTAAATCAATCAGCGTTTTTTCCAACTCATAAAAACCCCCTTCTACATTTTTTACTGCCTAAGACAGCAATAGGACTATTGTATCAAATACAGCGCCATTTACAATCTATGGAAGAAAAAAATATGCATTATTTTCTCGCCGTACTTTGGTATTCCGAGGGACTGATTCCCATAAGCTTCTTAAAGCTTGTTGAAAAATAGGTAATGTCCCGATATCCCGCCATTTCCGCCACCTCATAGACCTTGTACTTTCCGCTTTTTAAGGCAAGAGCCGCCTTCTTTATCCTACATCTCGTAATATAACTTAAAATAGTTTGCCCTGTTTCCTTTTTAAAGGTGTGGCTGAGGTGTCCCTCACTGATTCCCAGTTTTTCGGCAATTTCCCCTACCGTAAGATCCGGGTTTCCGGACTCCTGTTCAATATATTCTGTAGCTTCCGAAATATAACGGCTCATGCCCTCTATTTTAAATTCTGAAAATACAAGCGGTTTTTCCTTCTTCTCCCAATGTTTCTTCCTTATTCGAAGAATGATTTCCTCCAGCTCTCCATCATGGAAGGGTTTCAAAAGATAATCGACAACCCCCAGTCTCAGCGCACTTTGTGCGTAAGAAAACTGGTCATAAGCGGTCAGTACAATGACCGCCGCTCTATTTCCCTCTTCCCTAAGCTTCTTCAGCATCTCCAAGCCATCCATTTTAGGCATACGAAGATCCGTGATAATCAAATCCGGGTCTAAGTCAGAAACCGCTTTAAGTCCCTCTTCTCCATTTTCCGCTTCTCCTACTACCATGCAGTCAAGAGAAGCCCAATTCACGGTCATAAGTATCCCTTTTCGAATCAGGATTTCATCCTCTACCAGCAAAACCTTCCACATCTTATCCCTCAAGTCTTTCTCTCTCCAAAGGCAAAACGGCCAGTACTATCGTGCCGCAAATTCCCTCTTCCTCTTTTCTGTCTAAAATCGTGAGTCCGTAAAGCTCCCCATAGTGCTTCTTTAAAATAGTGTCTACATTGTAAAGCCCCAAATGATGTCCCAAATCTTCCTTTGGCGGAGAATAAGGACCTAGAAGCTCTTTCCTTATTCCCTTCCCGTTATCCTTTACAAAAATCCGCAGTTCTTTATCCTGCTCCTCTGCGGATAGCACGATCTCTCCTTCCGAAAGAATACCGTGTAAAATAGCATTTTCCACGAGGGGCTGTAAGACCATACGGGGAATCAGTGCATTCTTTAAGTTCTCCGGAAGCTCCAGTCGAAATTCTATTTTATCAAAGCCCCGAATTCTTTGTATATCCATATAACACTTAAGAATTTCTATCTCCTTTTCCAAAGGAACAAATTCTTTCGGAGAAATGGCAAAGCGAAGAATATCCGCAAGATCCGTTGCAATTTCCGCCACTTCCGGAATCTGATGGATTTTCCCCATCCACTTCATCGCGTCCAAGGTATTTCCGAGAAAATGGGGGTTTAGCTGAGCCTGAAGCATGCGAATCTGTGCTTCGTTTAATTCCTTTTGGTTCTTCAGCAGGCTGTCCCGGTTAAGAAGAAGGGCTCTTCTGTTTTCCGCTAAGGCCTCCGTCATTCTGTTGAAACGGCCGGCGAGCTCTCCCAGCTCATCTTCACTTTCCTCAAGTCGTACATCCAAATGATCCAAAGTGACTTCCCGCATTGCAGTTCTAATCTCTTCTATAGGAGTAAAAAGTCTCTTACTCATGATTAAGCCCATAAGGAAGGACAAAGCTGCGCCAAAAAGAATAGACAAAAAAAGGAGCAATAGCATTAGAAAATTCGTCTTTCTACTAACGGGCTTTTCCTGCCTTAAAATGACATAGAGCCCCATTTCTTCTACAGAGGACACCGTATAGATAAACTCACCCTCCGGATCCTCCAATTTATTTTCACGCAAAAACTCTCTTCTTAATGTAGAAAGCAACTCGGAAGGAAACAAAATATTTTCACTATAAACCGGTCTCCAATAGGAGCTAAGCAGTAAAATGCCGTTCTGTACACCGAACTTTCCGGACAAAAGCTTCCGAAACTCCTCTTCCCCCAAGCTGACCAAAACATAGCCCAGTATCTCCTCCTTCCCGGTCTTAGTCTTTCTTTTTATGACTTCGGCAGATTGATAAAGAGGCGAATCAAGCTCATTGCTCTCCATACTTGCATATACCGGACCGTCCGCTTCCGATGCGCGTTGCAAAATTCCCCAGTTTATCGGGAGACTGAGAAGCTGCAGATTTGGCGCGGTAGAATAACGCAAGCCCCCTTCCTTATCATAAATGTCAAAACGGGCAGTATCCCTAAAGCCCTCTGTCAAGGAAAAAAGAAGCCGGTTGACTTCCGTGCCTTCCACATGCTCTCCCGACAGGGCACTTTTAAGCTTTTGTGAGGTAGAAAGCCCTTTCGAAGTAAGGGCGATGCCTTTTCCTTCCTCTACAAGGCTTTCCCGAATAAGCTGAAGAGACTCTCGCCCCTCCTTATAGACCTGTTCCTTTCTGCTTTCCCTAAAGGCGGAGAGCAGAACCAGGAGACTGAAAAGTAGCGGAATAAGAGAGCTCAAAAGAAATGCCCCGAAAAGACGCCTTCGAAAAGAATTCTGAAAATACTGTCGAAATGAAGCTATCCCTTTCATGATTCTTCTCCCTCTTCTATAAGTCCCATGTAAAAGCTCCAGTCCGTAAGAATTCCGCTGCGCTCCTCACTGACCTTGGAAATGTCATAATGGAGTTGCTTTATATCAAGAAGGGACGGCTGTCCCTCCCCTGCCATGCTTTTTAGCACGGACCTTCTATGGAAACGCTTATGTAAAATCTCCTGGCATTCTTCCGAAATGCTGAAGTCCAGGAACTTTTGCGCATTTTCCAAATGCTTCGCTCCCTTTAAGATTGCACCGGCATCCGGCACCACGCTCGTTCCCTCTTTCGGATAAACAATTCCGATATTTTTTCCTTTGGCAATGTACTTAAGGGCAGTTTCTTCCAAAGTGATGCCGACAAGCTTAGAGCCGTCTGCAACCGCTTCCGGCACTTCTCCGGAATCCTCGTACTCTTTTCCTTCCAGTTGTTTCGCGATTTGATAGAGAATTTCGCTTTCCTCTGCACCATCTCCCGTGAAGGGCGATTTTCCCCGAGCGGCCTCCATAAAGCTCAAAAGTCCCGTAAAGGCGGAAGCGGAATGAGAGGGATTAGCCAGGGCAATCTTCCCCTTAAACTTCGGATTCAGTAAATCCTCCCAGGAAGCCAATTCCTCCGGCACAAGTAATTTATCATTGTAAATCAAAACAACAGGAAGAGCGGAAAAAGGTGTCCATACTCCGTCCATACTCCTAAATTGAGAGTCGACCTTTTCCATTCCCTGTGCCTCGTAGGGGATAAAATAATCTGAAAAAGCATTCAGGCTTTCCACACCGCCTCCAAAAAAAAGGTCCGCATCCACTTCCCCCTTCTTCTCCGCAATATCCTCTAAAAGGAGGTTCGTCCCCCCGGAAACCACCTCCACCCAGATTCCCGTCCGTTCCTCAAACTCTTTGACAATCGGTTTCCACAGCTCTTCCTTATGAGAGGTATAGAGAATCAGTCTTTGTTCCTCTTTAGGCGCATCCGGCAGCTCGCCTCCCCGTGCTCTTCTTCCGCAAGAACTTAAAAGCAGGCAGAAAATCGACAGGCAGACAAAAAAGAGAAGCGGAATACGCTTCCGCTTCTCTTCCTTATTCTTAACAAGTGGCGTAGGCGAAGCCTGAGACATCTTGTTTACTTTCTCTTTTCTAAAAGAAACCATCTACGGTACCACTCCTTTACTTAGCAGAATTAGTACCATTATAGCATATTTCTTCTAGGAAAAACGAAGACTTCCGTTTGCAATTCTCTCTCCGCTCTTTCTGTCAAAGAGCATGAGCTTCATTCCCTTAAAACTGAGCTTCAACTTTTCGCCGATAGAGAAGATGTCACTTCCGAAAACCATCCCGGTCAAAAGATATTCTCCCACTCGTACCTTCACGGTAGTCTCCATTCCGGTAGGCATCACGCCGTAAATTTCGCCCTCGATTCCTTCTCCGGATTTAATATCGATAAACTCCGGTCTTACAGCGAGTAAAAGGTCTTCGTTTGTCATCGTTTCAGGATGGAATTCTCCTTCCTCTCCATTCACATAGGAAATCGGATAGCGGAAAATTTCATCTTTGTTTCCTTTTTCCACATAGCCCTTCTCTTCAGCACGCTTCTTCTGCTCTTCTTCTCTCTCTTCTTTCTTCCTGTCTCTTTCTACGAACCATTCCGTAAGCTTCAGCTCTTTCTCCGGAGTGAATACCGCTTCTTTCCCTAAGAGCTGTAAGGCTATCGTTCCGTCCTCCTTCTCTGCACCCTTTGCCTCGATAAAATTGATGGAGGGGTTTCCCACGAAGTCGGCAACAAAGGTATTTTCCGGCTCGCTATATACAGTAAGAGGAACAGCATACTGCTGTAAAACGCCATTATTCAGTAAACATATCTTGGTCGCTAAGGTCATTGCTTCCATCTGATCATGGGTTACATAGACAAAGGTGGAGCCTGTCTCCACATGAAGTCTTTGCAGTTCATAGCGCATTTCGAGCCTTAACTTGGCATCCAGATTAGACAGGGGCTCATCCATAAAAAGCACCCTGGGCTTCGGCGCCAAGGTACGGGCAATAGCCACTCTCTGCTGCTGTCCTCCGGAAAGCTCTGCCGGATAGCGGTCCATAAACATCCCGATTTTAACGATACGAGAAACCCTGCGAAGCGCCAAATCCATTTCCTCGGCAGAGAGCTTTCTCTCTTCCATAACGACTTCCCCGTTTTTTACAAACTGGAATTCCTCATTCAGCCCTTCAGCGATTCTCGCTTCCTCCGCCTTCTTCTTTAAAGCAATAGCCTCTTCCCGGACATCCTTTCCCTCTTCCAGGTGATAGGCATAAAGCTTTTTCGCCGTCTGCATGGAAATCGTAAAATAATCAATCAGTTTAATCAGGCATCGCTTCTCGTCGATTTTTCCGTTTCTATCCTTACATTCTTCCGTAAGACGCTTCACCTCTGCAGGTTTTTCCAGACAGCGTGCTAAATCCGCAATGACCTTCGCTTCAAAATCCACCTTAGGAAGGATATCTTTCACATTTTGCAGACCAAAGGAGATATTTTCCTGTACCGTCATATTCGGCCACAGGGCATAGTTTTGGAAGAGGAATCCCACACGGCGCTTATTGGCCGGGATATTGATTCCCTGCTCACTGTCAAAAACGACCTGGTCTCCGATAGTGATTTTTCCGCTGGTCGGCGTCTCCAGACCTGCAATCATACGAAGAATGGTTGTTTTACCGCATCCGGAGGGACCAAGAAGAGTAATGAATGCATTGTCTTCAATCTCCAGAGATACATCCTCCGTCGCATAAAACTTATTCCAACGCTTTGTAACATGTTCTAATTGAATCTTCGGCATAATCAACCTCCTATACCCTTATCCAAGCTCGCTCCGCTTACCTTGTTCACGATTGAGTTGCAAATCAAAATCGTGACAATCAGAATCAGATTGATTCCGCTGGAGAATGCATAAAGTCCCATTTCATCAAAATAATCCAAGGTTGTCGATAAAATGAATCCCTGTACGCAAAGCAACATAAAGAGAGACAATTCTCTTAGGCAGGTCATAAAGGGAAGCAAATATCCGCTGATAATCGAAGACTTTTGAATGGGGATGATGATTCTTGTCATTCTCTGTATCCAGGGAATATTTAAGATGATTGCCGATTCTTCAATCTCGCCCGAAAGCTGCAGCATGGAATTCAGTGCAGCCTTGGAGGCAAAGGGAATGTATTTAATCGTTCCTACAATAATTAATAACCAATAGGTATTAAAGAGGTTAATGTATTTGTTGGAAAAAAGGATAAAATACGCTACTCCCACTGCAATAGAGGGCATAAGGTAGGGAAGAAAGGCAACGGCGTTCACATAGTTTGCCCATTTGGAGCGTCTGTTTTTGGAAACGGCATAGCCGATTAAGGTCCCCATGGTGCCCGCAAGAATCGCGCAGGCAAAGGATACTAAAAGAGTTCCGAAGAAGGCCGTCCTTATGGTGTTGTTGTACAGGATTCCCATCTGTCCGTACATTCCGTTTTCCGTAATATTTTCCGCAGTAATCCACCATTTTGTAGTGAGGTTGGAGAGGTCTCCCGTATAGAGGAAGGAATAGTCTCCGGGATTCGGCAGGAAGGTTTCCACCGCAAAGCTTAGGATGGGGAAAATGGAAGTGAAGAAGGTCAGTATCACTAAGATTAAGGCAATAATATAACGCCCCAGCTTTCCGAGCTGAATCTTGGAAATCTGTCCGGACTTACCCGTCACGGTAGTGTAATTCTTTCTGCTTGTGAGGGAAATCTGGTTCATCAGCATGATGGCTACGCCAAAAATCATCATGATGATAGCCAGTACGGAAGCTTCTCCCGTGTACTTGGAGTTCATGGAAACATACTTCGTGGAAAGGGTGGTGAGCCCCAGATAGTGTGGAACCGGATAGGATCCCATAGCGGAGCCGAAAACCAAAAGAATGGTAGATAAAATTGCCGGCTTCACCATAGGAAGAGTAATCCTGGTCATGATTTTCCACTTGGGTGTATCGAGAATCGTTGCCGCCTCCTCCAAATTGGCATCCATATTTCGGAAAATGCCGCCAATCAGAATATAGGCGAATGGCGCATAGTGCATCCCCAGAACAAGAAGACTCGGGAAGAGCCCTTTACACCACCAAATGGGCATGGTAATCCCCGTAAGTGCCGCCAAAAGGCCATTCTGTGTTCCTGTTACCGCATTACTGTTAAACATATGCTGCCATACAACAGCCAAAGTCCATTGCGGCATGATATAGGGAAAAATAAAGATAGAGCTTAAATATTTTTTCCATGCAAGATTTGTTCTGGTAACCAGAAAAGCCATGATTCCTCCGAAGAGGATGGATACCACACAAGTACCAACCGCGAGAAGCATGGTATTTAAGAGTGGTATCCAAAGATTCGTCTTTGCTAACTTGCTGGTAAACAAATCAATATAATTGATAAAAGTAAAGCCTTCTGTTCGCCCCGTTAAATGCGCATCAATAGTCCCCGGATGAATAATAAAGGTATCCCGGATAATGGCGACAATGGGTGCCACAGTGGTAAAAGTCAGCACGATGCCCATCAAAAGCAAGATCACATTATGAGGCTTGGAAAAATAAGTTCGAATCTTATTTCTTCGAACCGCCGAAGTCTTTAAAGTCATGTTATTTGCCATGATTACTCCTTAAAAGTTAGCAAAGCAGGGCTTTACTGCGCACTGTTCTTATCTAATACTTCAATCCAGGAACCGATTCCGAAAGCTGCATCTGCGCAATAATCGGGATCCTCTAAAACAAGCTTTCCGTCTGTTATCCACCACTCATAGCCGCGGTCATTCTTGGCGTCAAATTCTACTGTCGTACCGTCTGCAGCCATTCCGCCTTTTTCATGATGGAACTTTTCCTCATTTTCCTTCGCAACGACCGGATTAGAGGAATATCCTCCCATATCCTTACCCCATGCGGAGAAGCCGTCTTCGGTAGTGGTTAAGTAAGCAATGAATGCACAAGCTGTCCAAGGAAGCGGACTATTATCCGTAACAAAAAGATAATGGCAATATCCGAAACCGCCGATACCCTTGTAGCCGTCCTGGTAAGCCGCAACCTTAATATTATTTACGGAAACGGTCGCAGATTCTTCGATAGAACGAAGCTTGGAGTATACTAAAAGTCCGAACTGATCCTTAGCGGAAGCATCGGTTAAAGTTGTGCAAATAGGTCCATCATCTGTCTGTTCATTGTAGCTGGCCATCCAAAGCTTAATCCAAGCTAAGGAATACTGCGCATCCTCACCAAGTCCAAACTCTTCTGCCGTAGCTTTACACTCTTTTACGGTCGGCTCGAAATAAGCCTTCTTATCTTCCGGAAGGGCATCAAAGGCTTCCTTCATCCAAGCGGCATACTTGTCCTCGGTTAACATATAGAGGAAGTTCTTTCCTACAATTTCGGAATCCACACCCATGAAAAGGCCGTGCTCGCCTTCTGCAACAAAATCCCACACATTGTTGTAGGTCTTGTTTCCGGTTGAGTTATACATAAATACCTTATTCAGAGTCTGTAAAGGAAGGAAGCCCTTATACTTATCCGGAGTCGTTCCGTTTGCCTCAGCCCACTCTTTCGGAATGAAGGTGTCCAGAATTCCGGTATCCGTCATCTTAGTCTTGATCTGATTTCCGTCCTGAATCAAGGTCATCGCAAAGGTACCTACATCCTTTTTGTTATCCGCATTCAGCTGATCAAAAATCTTGTTGTTCTTCGGTTGCTGCCACTCAAACTCCATATTGTAAGAGGGGTCAACTGTCTTTAGGTACTCAATGAAGAGGGGAAGTGCAGTCTTACCGCGGCTGGAGTTACCAACACCGTAAAACATTTTTCCGTTCGACTCCTCAATCGCCTTCTTAGCCAGCTCCTCCATGGTCATTCCCTGTGCTTCCTGAATGATCTTCTGGGTTTCCGTCAGATTCTCCGCCTTCTTATTGTCCTCTGCAGTTTCCTTTTCGGAATCCGCCTGAGCAGTCTGGTCTACTGCGGTTGTTGTTTTACTTGCACCTGCTCCTCCGCAAGCCACAAGACCTATGGTCATCGCCATAGCAAGAAGTACCGACAAAGTTTTTTTCATATTTTCCTCCTTAGTCAATGTGTATGTTTTTGTTCCTGTAGATACAAAAACACTGTTAAAAAAGATTATAAATTTTTATGAACACAAAAAAAAGGAGACAAAACTGCGAAATCTTTTAGATTTCTGTGCTTTGTCTTCCTCTCCTCACGAAAACTTCAAAAAACAAGATGTCGTAGAGCGAATCTCTTACTTCTTAATGGATACTACCGGCTTAATGAGATCAGCAGGCTTATCTCTCATCATAAAGAGTGCCTTCTCCAGGTTATCCCAGCCGTCAAATACATGGGATACGAGCGGATGAACATCCAGCTTTCCGGAAGCAACAAGTGCTCCGAGCTTCTCCATACGCAGTCTTCCACCCGGCATAAGACCGCCGTTGATTGCCTTGTGTCCCATACCTACACCCCACTGAATACGAGGAATGCCGATGCTCTCTCCCTTTCCGAGATAGTTTACATTTCCTATCTTTCCGCCCGGCTTCATGCACTTTACTGCGGAAGCAAAGGTATCTACCTCACCACCGGCGATAACAACCTTATCTACGCCTTTTCCGTCTGTCAAAGCAAGAACCTGATCTTCAATGCTGCCGTTCTTATAGCTGATAAAATCGGTTCCGCCGTACTGCTTTGCCACTTCGATACAAGCGGGTCTTGTTCCTACGCAAATGATTCTGCTGGCTCCGCGAAGTGCGGTACCTGCAACGGACATAAGTCCTACAGGGCCGATACCGATAACGAGAACCGTATCACCGAACTGAATATCTGCAAGCTCTACGCCATGGAAGCCTGTCGGAACCATGTCGGAAAGCATACAAGCATCTACCGGATCAATTCCCTTCGGAAGAAGTGCAAGGTTTCCGTCAGCATCATTTACATGGAAATACTCTCCGAAAACACCATCCTTAAAGTTAGAGAACTTCCATCCTGCAAGCATACCGCCGGAATGCATGGAAAATCCTGCCTGTGCCTCTAAGGAATTCCAGTCAGGAGTAATTGCAGGAACTAAAACGCGGTCTCCAACCTTGAAATCTTTTACCATGGATCCTACTTCCACGATTTCCGCGCAACACTCATGACCTAAAATCATGTTGTGTCTTTCTCCGATTGCACCCTCCCAAAGGGTATGCACATCAGAAGTACAAATTGCTACTGCGAGCGGTGTACAAATCGCATCCATTGGACCACATGCCGGACGCTCCTTCTCAATCCAACCCGACTCTCCGATTTTCAACATTGCATAAGCTTTCATTTCTTTCTTCTCCTCTCCTGTTTTCCGTAGCATTAAGCTCTTTCTATACCGGCTTCCCTGCTACCGAGTATCCCTTGCTACGGGCTCAATAACAAAATCCATTTTTCGGATTGTTAATGTATTAACAAGATTATAGCACAAAATTTTACTTTGTCACTTTTTTGTCAAATAATTTTTCTTATTTTTTAACAAAAATTTTTTTTAATGCCCAAGGGCGAGAAGAAAAGGATAAATTACCACTTCTTAGGGGTATAATGAATCTCGGCCACATTGTAAACCGTAATAAAGGCCCGGGGGTCTTCCTTTTCCAAAAAGCTCATCAGCTTCTGATACTCCTGCCTGTCCACTACCGCCACAATCTCCTTCTTTCTTTCGTGGCTGTAAGCTCCTTCTATATCATAAATGCTCATCCCGCTATGTAAGCGATTTAATATGTAGTCCGTTACTTCCTCCGACTTCTCGGTAATCACACAAACCCTTTTTTTTATTGTCTGGCCGAAGATAAAGTAGTCCAAAATAATTCCGTTAAAATAAGTTCCCAGAACAGATAAAATCACCGCTTTTTTATCGAAGGCAAAAACGGACAAAGAAGCAATAAAAAGGCCCGAAAGCCCGAGTGCCTTTCCGAGGTCCATATGAAGATACTTCTGCATGAGCTTTGCCACCACATCAAGACCGCCCGAGCAAGTGTTTCTGTTAAACAACATCGCTAAGCCAATACTCACAAAAAAGATGTAGGCGATTACATCCAAAAGTATATCTCCCGTTAAAGATTTATTATTTGGAAAGATTTTTTCAAAGAGAAGCATAATAAGCGGAAGCACAATCGTTGCATAAGCCGTCTTATACGCAAAGCCGTGACTCAAAAAGAAATAGGCAATCACAAGCAAGACTACATTCATAATCATGGTCAAGGTCGCCACAGAAAGGGGCAGAAAATGATGCAAAATAATCGCAAGTCCCGAAATAGATGATACGGCAACCTGACTCGGTACCTGAAAAAAGAAAATCGCCGCCGCCACAATCACTATCCCCAAATTGACCATAAGAGAATCTTTAATTTTTAACGAGTATTGTGCGCAGAGTGTGCGGTATCTCGTTTTTGCACGTAAATCCTTGTCCAAGTCTTTTTTCCTCCTTTTCTTATTGCTTTAATTCTATTTTCTACAGCTTCACGTTTCTCCTTGTTTCTCTCGTCTTTAAAAGAAGCTTCTTATACATATATAGCATACCAAAGGCCAAACAAACAGTATAAGCCGGAAAAAGCCCTGTACCGAACCCTTTTGCCAAAAGTCCAAAAATTGGCGGCAGACTGAGACTGCCGATATAAGCGGCAGCCATCTGCTTTCCGATTAAAGCGGAGGTATTTTCCGCGCCGAAATTGCGGGGAGTAGAATGAATAATCGCCGGATAAATCGGAGCGCAGCCAAGTCCCAAAAAAAGCAGGCTAAGAACAACAAAAAGCTCTCTCAGGTCTATTTCGAAAAGCTGCTTTCCGGCAAAAATCCCTGCCGGGAAGAGAAACGCAATTCCTCCAAAAAGAATGGCTATTCCCCCCAAGATCATTTCCTCGTCTGTCCACTTGACGGAAAAAATACCCGCCAGGAATCGTCCAAAGGTAATACCAAAGTAAAATAAAGCCACTAATGACGCCGCAAACTTTGCTTCTATGTGCAGAGAATACACCATAAAGGAGCCCGACCAAAGCCCTATAGTCTGTTCTATCGCACAGTAAAAAAAGAAGCTGGCAATGCACTCTTTAGCTCCGGGAAGGGCGAAAATTTCCCGAAAAGACAAGAGCTTTTTCGCGTCCTCAGACTTTTGCTCTAAAACTTTCTCGGAACTTTTCTTGTCACTTTCCCCGGAACTTTTCTTGTCACTTTCCCCGGAACTTTTCCCTTCTCTCTCTTTCCAAAGCCCGAGGCTGAAGAAAAGAACCAGTGTCAGCGCCGCCTGAAGTATGGCAATCAAAAGGTAGCCTCTGTTCCAGGAAGCGCCTCTTTGTAAAACATAGCCCATTATATAAGGCCCGAGAGAAGCCCCTATTCCCCACATACAATGCAGCCAGTTCATATGTCTGCTGGAATAGTACAGCGCTACATAGTGATTTAAAGCCGCATCTACCGATCCCGCCCCCAGTCCATAGGGAATTGCAAAAAGAATCAGCGTATAAAAAGAACGGCTCTGCGAGAAGCCAAAGAGCGCAAAGGCGGTGAGCAGTACGGAAAAGGCGGTAATTTTCCCGGTTCCGAAGCGGAGATTTAAACTCTCACTTTTTAAGCTGGATAAAATAGTACAGCAGGAAATCAGCATATAAATACCGCCGGAATAGGAAATGGGAACCTGCAATTCCTCATGCATAATCGGCCAAGCGGATCCAAGCAGGGCATCAGGAAGCCCGAGGCTTATAAAAGAAAGATAAATAATCAGTAATAAAAAAGAAAACATGGATTTCCCCCTATTTCCCCGGCTTCACACGAAGTTCCCGTAAAATTCCGTTTGTAATAAAAAAGGCAATTCCCGCCGCAAAAAAATCACTGATCGGCTGCGACATTTGTACGC
>CAUTEL010000002.1:0-23331 GCA_963537185.1 uncultured Oribacterium sp.
AAGATATTCGCATAGTTAAAAATATTGAATAAATTGATTTTTTATTTTTATCTATCGTTTTGCTGTCTTATTAATTATAGAAAGGATGCGGAAAATGGACCGCTTGAAAAGCAGAGGTTTAGAAATCCCCTTAATACAGGGGGGTATGGGAGTAGGTGTATCGCTTTCCTCTTTGGCGGGAGCAGTGGCAAAGACCGGAGCTATGGGCTGCATCAGTACTGCGGACTGCGGCTATAGGGAGGAAGATTTTTTTCGAACTCCTGAGGAAGCGAATCTTCGAGCTTTACGAAAGGAAATTCGAAGAGCCCGAGAGCTTAGCGAAGGGAGAGGACTTATTTCCATCAATGCTATGGTTGCCACCAGACAGTGGGAGGACGCCATAAAGGTGGCTGTTGAAGAGGGAATTGATGCGGTAATTTCAGGTGCAGGTCTTCCATTAAGTCTTCCGGAGCTCATTCCGGAGGGAAAAGCCCTGATAGCTCCTATTGTTTCCGGCGGCAGGGCGACAAAGCTATTACTGAAAAACTGGAGTAAAAAATATCAAAGAACTGCAGATTTTGTAGTGTTGGAAGGTCCTCTGGCGGGGGGGCACTTGGGGTTTAAGGCCTCGGAAGTAGAAGAGGGAAAGTTAAAGTCTCTCACAGAGTTAATTCCGGAGGTCTTGTCCGTATTACAAGGCTTTGAAGAAGAATTTGGAAGAAAAATTCCGCTTTTCGCAGCCGGAGGAATCTGGAGTCGGGAAGATATTATGGAAGTGCAGGAAGCCGGAGCCTACGGGGTACAGATGGCTACCCGCTTTATCGGCACCAAGGAATGTGATGCGAGTGAGGTCTATAAAAAGTATCTTATTTCCAAAAGGAAGGAAGAGCTTAGTATTATTCATAGCCCTGTGGGGATGCCGGGAAGGGCGGTGAAGAGCCCAATGCTGGAAAGAATGGAGCGTACGGGCCGGATTCCTCCGAAGTATTGTTCTCGTTGTATCCACGGCTGTGATCCGGGGACAGTGAAGTATTGTATTACCCATGCCCTGATCTCCGCAGTGGAGGGAAATGTGGAGGAAGGTCTCTTCTTCTCCGGTGCCAACATTGATAAGCTTCGGGAAATCGTATCGGTGCAGGAAATCGCAGAGGAATTATTTTCATAGGTCTTGAAAAGAGAATAAAAAAGGCATTCCCTTAAAAGAATTTTCAAGGAAATGCCTTTTTTTATTCATAACGAGTATCGTGCGCAAAGCGTGCGATATCTCGTTCTTAACAAGTGGCGCAGGCGAAGCCTGAGACATCTTGTTCATAAGTGTGCATAGTTTGCGATATCCCAATCAAAAACGATATGGTATACAGGGAGAGAGCGGACTTGGCTTGTGGATTCTAAGTTAAATTTTCCTTTAGCCATTCCGCTAAAACAGTAGCCTGGTTCCGCTTTTCTTCCTTAGAGGCAAAAAGTAGAGTGATATCATTCTTCTTAAGCTCTGCCTTCACGAGCTGAATAAAGTCCTCCTTTGCAGGATTATTTTTCAGCTCTTCTCTATAAAGTTCCTGAAAGCGAGGGTAAAGCTCCTCTTCATGTTTGTACCATTTTCGTAAATAGGTCGAAGGGCTGATGTCCTTTGCCCAATAGTCAATAGCCGCTTTTTCTTTTGCTATGCCTCTTGGCCATAAGCGGTCAGTCAATATACGAAAACCGTCTTTGTCGGATTTTTCTGCATAAATACGCTTTATCTGTATTTGGTACATACTGCACTCACTTTCTCCCGTAAAGGGAAGTTTGCTGTGGAGCGCATAGGAATTGCGTACCGGAGTGAATTCCGGAAAGCCATTTCCTAAGAACTACACTGCCTAAATTGAGTTTTGCAAATATTTATTTATTGTACAGATAAATATATCATATAGAAATGTGCTTTACAACGAGCTGCAAACAGGAAAATTTTCTAAACTACTTTTCATTATGCAGTTTCCGGGAAGAAAATCTTCATGTCATCTTCTACGGTTCCGATTCCGGCAATACCGAAGTTCTCTACGAGAACCTTTGCTACATTCGGAGACAGGAAGGCGGGAAGGCTTGGTCCGAGGTGGATATTCTTTACCCCTAAGTAGAGGAGGGCAAGAAGCACGATAACAGCCTTCTGCTCATACCAAGCGATATTGTAAGCAAGAGGAAGCTTGTTTACATCGTCCAGACCGAATACTTCCTTAAGCTTCAGAGCGATTAAGGCTAAGGAGTAGGAGTCGTTACACTGTCCGGCATCAAGGACTCTGGGGATTCCGCCGATATCGCCAAGATCCAGCTTATTGTACTTATACTTTGCGCATCCCGCGGTTAAGATTACGGCATCTTTCGGAAGAGCCTTGGCAAAGTCGGTATAATAGTCTCTCTTCTTTTGTCTTCCGTCACAACCTGCCATAACGACGAACTTCTTGATCGCGCCGGACTTTACAGCATCTACCACCTTATCGGCAAGGGCAAATACCTGCTCGTGGGCAAAGCCGCCTACGATGGTACCTGTCTCGATTTCCGTCGGAGCCGGGCAGGACTTGGCTTGCTCAATAATCGCGGAGAAATCCTTGATTTCGCCGTATTTTCCGCCGATGTGCTTGCAGCCCGGGTAGCCTGCCGCACCGGTAGTCCAAAGTCTATCCTTGTAGCTGTCCTTTGGCGGAACGATACAGTTTGTGGTCATGAGAATCGGTCCGTTAAACGGCTCAAACTCTTCCTTCTGCTTCCACCATGCATTTCCGTAGTTTCCTACAAAGTGCTTATACTTCTTAAAGAAGGGGTAGTAGTGAGCGGGGAGCATCTCGGAGTGGGTATATACATCCACGCCTGTGCCCTCTGTCTGGTCCAGAAGCATTTCAAGGTCTCTAAGATCGTGCCCGGAAACGAGGATTCCCGGATTCTTTCCCACACCGATATTGACACTGGTGATTTCCGGATTTCCGTAAGTGGAGGTATTTGCACCGTCCAGAAGGGCCATGCCGTCTACGCCTGCCTTACCGGTTTCCAAGGTAAGCGCTACCAAATCGTCTACGGAAAGGCTGTCGTCTAAAGTAGCGGCAAGAGCCTTCTGGATGAAGGCATCTACATTGCTGTCATCTTTTAAAAGAGCATTAGCGTGCTTGGAGTAAGCGGCAAGTCCCTTAAGTCCGTAGGTGATTAATTCTCTTAAAGAACGGATATCTTCGTTCTCGGTTGCCAAAACACCGATGCTCTGTGCGAAAATCTCGTAATCCTTCTCGGCAACTTCTACGGTAGCAGCCTTCGGAAGACTGTTCACTACGGCAATCTTTGCTCTCTCCGCATCTCTCAAGGCGAAAGTTTCCTTTATACTTTCCACAATGGCATCCTTATCAAAGTTTGCATTGGTGATGGTGATGAAAAGGTTCATGGTGACTCTGTGGTTCACTTCCAGAGAAACTTCCTTTCCCTCCGCTCTTAACTGCTCAGCTACAGCGGATAAGCCTTTGGTGGCATAAACCAAGAGGTCCTGCATAGCCGCTACATCCGGCTTCTTTCCGCAAACACCGGATACGGTACAGCCGGAACAGTTTGCAGTTTCCTGACACTGATAACAAAACATCTTATTCTCCATTTTTTCCCTCCTAAGAAAAAGTTTGACTCATGATTACTTTGCAGCAGGGCACAGGAATGCTGAGCAATCCGGATAATACAGCCCCTACCACTCGATGCTCTCCATTTTGCAATAAAGGAAATAAAAAATATGTTGCATGTGCAACAAATAAGAATTAGACTATGCATTAATTAAATACAATGTGAGATTGTTAAAACATAAGTTGTTTTTGGCAGGGTAAGGGAAGGCTATACTACGATACCCGAAATCAAATAATGAAGCTGCTGTAAAGGAGAGACTATGTCAGGAGAAAAGAAGGCCTGCTGCGGCTGTGGCTGCGGTTGCAGTTGCAGCTCTAAGGAAGAGCGAAAAAAGTTGAATAAGGAGGAGGTTCTTCGTTATTCGGATATGGAAATCTTTAAGGGCATTGAGAAGGAGAATTTGAATGCCCTACTTTATTGTATGAAAAGCTATGTACGCTCTTATAAGAAGGGAGAGATTATTCATCTGGAGGAAAATCAGGAGAAGCATGTGGGGGTAGTGCTTTACGGCAGCATTCATATGATCAAAACGGATGTATGGGGAAAAGAGACTTTGCTTACTTATATGGGGGAGGGGGAAATTTTCGGAGAAACTTTCGGAAACAGCGCCTCTGAGGATGAGTATGTTTCCTTTCTTTCCGCAAC
The DNA here is from genome assembly GCA_963537185.1 of uncultured Oribacterium sp. Lineage (GTDB taxonomy): Bacteria > Bacillota > Clostridia > Lachnospirales > Lachnospiraceae > Oribacterium. The sequence goes on from CAUTEL010000002.1 coordinate 4,252, forward strand.
GAAAACAGAGGTACTTTTTCTCTCCTTTGAGAAAGCTATTCATGTCTGTAAAAACCAATGCGGTTTTCACTTCCGCTTGATTGAGAATCTCTTTGACTTAATCAGTAAGAAAAATATTCAACTGATGGAAAAGATAGAGGTGACTTCTCGCAGCAGTCTTAGGGAGAAAATTTTGGCATATCTTTCCCTGCAGGCACAGAAGCAGAAGTCCAAGTACATTGAACTTTCCTTAAGCCGCACGGATATGGCGCAGTTCCTTTGTACGAACCGTTCAGCAATGACCAGAGAGCTGTCTTCTTTAAAGGAAGAAGGAATCATTGACTTTGATCGAAATACCTTTATTTTAAAAACGCAGACGCTAATCTAAGAATTAGATTAGTGTCTGCGTCCGTTTTTTCTTTTTTGGGAAATCAAGCTTACGGATACTCGTTATGAATAAAAAGAAGTGGAGAGCTAAAAAGTAGCCCCCCACTTCTTTTGGGATATATCTTCGCAAGTTGCTGTTACCCAGTTGTATTTATAAAAATACTCTATACACTGAATAAGTATAGCATAAGCCACACAAAAGAATAGTAAAAAAACTATAAAATGGAAAGAGTTTAGCTCTTTAAATAAGCTTCTTTAATTAAGGTGTTTTCCTTCAAGGTTTTCCAAAACATTGAGGAAGCCCTTCTGTACACCTTCCTTCTCTTTTTCCGCTTCAAAGGCCTCACTTTTTTCATTAATGTCTTTGAAATCTTCTGCGCTTAGGCTTCTTTCAGCAAAGGGATAAACCACGCTGTTTTCTTTCTCAATGTGAAGCTGTAGAAGGTGCGCATAGGCCATAGCATAAGAGAGAATATCCAGCTTTAACTCCGGAGTCGGAGTTTTCTGGTATTCATTTAAGGCAGTTTCCAGAGCAAGCACATTGGCTCTTCCCAGGTCATGTTCTACAAGCATTCCGTTGGTAACCAGTTTATCGGCAACAGGCCCCATCTTCTCGACCATAGTCGGGAAAAGAAATTTTTCTTCTTTTCCATGGTGATGCTTATCCGCATAGCCCCGAATAAAATCAATAATCTGTCGAAAATCACTGTCCGGTACCTCTGCCCCGTTCATAAGTTGTAGGCAAATGTTGCGGACTACAGCAAGGGCGCGGTTAATATTACTGTGCTCTTCTTCCATTATGGCAATACTTACATTCATTTATTTCCTCTTTCTTGTGGATAAAATACTTAATCCGTTATTTTTCTTACTTTGTCTATCATTAGCGAAGAAGCCAAGGCTATTGATACAGGCTGTAGTGCCATTCCTCGTCAGAGTCGAAGTGAAGGGCGGTTTCGGAGAGCATTCCCTCCATGATTTTCTTTCTAAGTTGGTAATATACCGAGGGATCTCCGTTTACAGCAGTCCAGAAGGGGGCATGAATATCCTCTTCCTGCACCCAGGAAGTGCGCGAGGGATCCTGCTCCGTGATGACATTGACCCTGTCACAGGGCATACCGTTTAAGAGAGAGTCATCCATCTTTCTGTAAGCGTCGGATGCATCGGAAGAGGGAGCAAGTGCCCGCTCTTTCCCAAAATGAAAGGCAATTTCTTCCAAATCGGTAAGCCTTTCGGGATCCTCTTCTAAAATGCTTGTTACCAAAAGAGCATAACGCGCTTCTGCATCCTGTACTCTTTCCTGTAGCCAGCCGTGGATATTCATCACATCAATCAACTCATTTAAGGGACGAAGCTCCCTGTTTACCGTCTTTTCCTCCAAGTGCTTTTCGGAAAATACTGCCCATCCTGATTTTATGCCATGCTCAGCAATTTCTTGAATCAGCTCTTCCTGCAGCTGGACTTTATTATAAAGCCAGTAGTGAATCGGTCCTAAAAAAGCACTCATTATTCGGAAACCTCACTTAACTTTGCATTTAAAGAAGCAAGAACCGCATTCGGGTTTAAGCCGTGTACCATACAAGCATCCTCCAGAGACTCCATCTGGGAACTGGGGCAGCCTAAGCAGTGCATTCCTACCTCGAGTAAGGTATCAATTAACTCCGGGTGTTCGTTTACAATCTGTCCTACTAACATATCACTGGATATCTTTGCCATTTTATTGTCCTCCTAAATTATTATTGACTTTGCTCCGCCGTTTTTCTCCGGAGTTCTCCGCTTTCTTTGGAGCAAAATTCTTATACTTACAGGGAGTTAGGGCAGAAATGATAGCCTCATGGCTTTTTTCACAAGCCGAAAACTCCCGATTACGGAAAGTAGTATAGCAAATTCAAAAAAAATATGGTGTTGCAAATGCAACATTTTTCCGGTGGATATCGTACCGTGTGTAGCCATGCCTTGGTATAAGTTGTACGGATTAACGGCGCGTAATCTATGTTTGTCTATTTGTGAAAAATTAAACTTAGTAAATTATACTATTTTTCTACTTCTCATGTTTCCCGCTTTCTTGTATAATGCTTGACGGTACAACAAAGAAAATAAATTTATATGAGGAGCAAAATCCTCTTAAGAATATTTGCGTTGTGAAGAAAGGAGCCGCTATGGCAGCAAATAAAGCAGCAGAGGTAAAGAAGCTGAATAGAAAGCTGATGGACTTTTTGGACAGCAGTGTCAATGCGTTCTTTGCCGTGGAGAATATGAAAAATATCCTTTTGGAGGAAGGCTTTCTTCCATTATATGAGGGAGAAGATTGGAAATTAAAGAAGGGCGGAAAGTATTTTGTGACAAGAAACGGCTCCGCACTCATTGCCTTTGTACTTCCGGAAAAGCCTTTTAAGGGATTCCAGATGATGGCAAGCCACAGCGATTCTCCGGTATTTAAAATTAAGGGGAATCCGGAACTTGAAATTGACAAGGCTTATATTCAGTTAAATGTAGAAAAGTACGGCGGAATGATTTGCTCGCCCTGGCTGGATAGACCGCTTTCCCTTGCCGGAAGAGTATTGGTAAAGACGGCCAAGGGTGTGGAAACGAAGCTTTTAAATATTGATCGCGACTTACTCATTATTCCGAATCTTGCCATTCACATGAATCGTGAAGTAAATGACGGCTATAAATTCAATGCGCAGAAGGATATGCTCCCCTTATTTTCCACTATCGAAGGAAAGGGCAGCTTCAAGAAGACGATAGCCGATGCGATTTCCGTAAAAGAGGATAGTATCCTGGACTGGGATTTATTCCTCTACAATAGACAGAAGGCGACGATTTTAGGGGGACAGGAAGAGTTTATCGCAAGTGGAAGACTGGATGATCTGCAGTGTGCCTTTTCTTCCTTACAGGGGCTTCTTTCCGCAAAGCCGAAGGAGAGTGTAGCGCTTCATTGCGTTTATGATAACGAAGAAGTGGGAAGCGGTACGAAGCAGGGTGCCGATTCGACCTTCTTAAAGGATGTTTTACATAGAATCCTCTTTGCGTTCGGCATGGGAGAGGAAGACTATATGAAGGCTCTACAGAACAGCTTCCTCGTTTCCGCGGACAATGCGCATGCCGTGCATCCTGCGCACCTCGATAAGGCGGATGCTTTGAACAGACCGTATATGAACAAGGGAATTGTACTGAAGTACAGTGCAAACCAGAAATATACAACAGATGCCGTATCCGCTGCCGTTTTCAAGAGTTTTTGTGAAAAGGCGAAGGTGCCTTACCAGAGTTTTGCAAACCGTTCGGATATGCTGGGCGGCTCCACACTGGGGAATATCTCGAACAGCCAGGTGGCATTAAATACCGTAGATATCGGACTTCCTCAGCTTTCCATGCATTCCCCGTATGAGACCGCAGGCGTAGAGGATACTTACTATCTTGTAGAGGTGGCAAAGCTGTTCTATTCTTCTTCGGTGCTCGGAAGAGGAGACGGAAATCTGGAAATCAAATACTAAGGAGCCGAAGCCGGACGGCAGTGGGCTGTGTCCGGATGGAAACTATAGAGGGTAAGGGCGAAATATTGTTTTACCGCTATAGAGAAAAAGGGTGTTTTACAGGAGAGGAATAGTTCTTTTTACAGAAAAGAAATCTTCCTTTTCTGAAAAGCTATATATTTTAAGAAATAGAGGAGAGAGTATGGAACAAAAAAAGATTAGTTGGAAATTGCTGGCGTTTATGGCCTTTTCCACAGTTTGGGGCTTCGGTAATGTAGTGAACGGCTTCGTATGGTTTAACGGAATTCAGGTTATCTTTAGCTGGATTTTCATGTTTGCCTTATACTTTGTACCGTATGCCTTAATGGTAGGAGAGCTTGGATCCGCATTTAAAAATGCAGGTGGCGGAGTGAGCTCCTGGATTCGAGAAACGCTGGGATCCAAGCTGGCGTATTATGCGGGTTGGACCTATTGGGCCTGCCACATCACCTATATTGCCAGTAAGCCGAGTGGCGGCTTGAAGGCTTTATCCTGGGTGATTTTCCGCAGTGCGGAATATTATGACAGTTTGCCGAGCCTTTATGTGCAGCTGGCAACCTTTGCCCTGCTTTTACTTTTCTGCTTTGTGGCAAGCAGAGGTTTAAATCCCTTGAAGAGTATGGCAACTTTGGCCGGCTCCAGTATGTTTGTTATGTCCCTGCTCTATATTGCGATGATGTTTGCCGCACCGGTTTTAAACCCGACAGCAGACTATGTGAGCATGGATTTTAGTTTGAAAAGTTTGATTCCGAATTTCCGTCTGGAGTACTTCACTTCCCTTTCCATTCTGGTTTTTGCGGTAGGCGGATGTGAGAAGATTTCTCCGTATGTAAATAAGGTGGAGAACCCGAGTAAGGGCTTCCCGAAGGGGATGATTGCTCTGGCAATCATGGTTGTGGTTTGTGCGATGCTCGGAACCGTTGCTATGGGGATGATGTTTGATCCTGCCTTAATCAATGAGTCGGAAAAGAGTTCTGCGGCTTATGCGGCAAATGGAGCTTACTGGGCATTCCAGAGGCTGGGACAGTATTACAATCTTGGAGATACTCTCCTGGTTATCTACGCATTATGTAATGTAATCGGACAGCTTGCAGTTTTGGTAATCAGTATTGATGCTCCGCTTCGTATGCTTTTAGACAATGAAGATACAAGACAGTTCATTCCGAAGAAGCTTTTAAAGCAGAATGATGTAGGGGCTTATACTAACGGAATCCTCATGGTGGCTGCTCTTTCCGGCTCCATCATCCTTGTGCAGTCCTTTGTACCGGGGGCGGCAGCGGTTTTAAAGCAGCTTACAAAGCTCAATTCTGTATGTATGCCGCTTCGTTACCTCTGGGTATTTATTGCCTATATTGCTCTTCGTAAGGCAGGAAATAAGTTCAATCCGGAGTATCGCTTTGTAAAGAATGATACTGTAGCTATCGGATTCGGCGTTTGGTGCTTCCTGATTACTGCGGTTTGCTGTATCATGGGAATGCATTCTAAGGATACCTTTACCATGGCTCTAAATGCCATTACACCAATCGTTCTTTTTGCCTTGGGAATAACCATGCCATTATTGGCTAAGCGTGAAGCAAAAGCATAAAGAAGTAAAATGAAAGTTTAAGTAAAATACAAGGTGAAAAGAGCGGATTGCGCTATGGTACAGAAGCCGAATAGCTTATTAAGCCGATTCACTGTAAAATCCCGTTTTGCTCTGTCTTCCTTTGTAAGACAGAACGAGACGGGATTTTTTTGCGGAATATTTTCGGAAATTCGGGTATAATAAGGTGAAATACAGCCGGAAGGAGAAGAGGCAATGAAGGAAAACAGAGAATGCTATCGGAACAGAGAATTGTCCTGGCTTTTGTTTAATGAAAGAGTATTAAATGAGGCGGCTAATCCCAGAGTACCACTTATGGAGAGGCTCCAATTTGTTTCCATTTACCAGACCAATTTGGACGAATTTTTCATGGTTCGCGTAGGAACGCTCATGGAGCAGACCGGGGGAAAAAAGACAAAGGACAACAAAACCGGCCTAAGCAGTAAAGAGCAGATCAAGCTCATTTTAGAGGAAGTAGACCGCTTGGAAGCAAAGCGAAAAGAAATCTATGAACAGCTGATGGGAGAACTCGAACCTGCAGGCATTCATATCATTAATTTCCAAAAGCTTTCCAAGCAGGAGCAAAATCAGCTCGAGGCTTATTTTGATAAGGCAATTCGCCCCTACCTTTCTCCGATGATTGTCGGAAAGCAGCAGCCTTTCCCCTTCCTTCAAAATCGGGAGCTCTATGCGGTGGCAAGGCTTGAGACAAAAGGCGGAAAGAAAAGAATCGGCATTGTACCTTGCTGGAACCCTGTATTTAAGAGGCTGATTGAAATTCCCGGCAGAAAAGGCTATCACATGCTTTCCGAGGAACTTATTCTCCACTTTGTATCGAAGCTCTATCCGGCATACCAGATTCGGGAGAAATCCATAATACGAATCACCCGCAATGCGGATATCGATGCCGGAGATGTTTATGACGAAGACCTGGACTACCGCGGTATGATGGAACAGCTTTTAAAGAAGAGGAAGCGCTTAAATCCGGTCAGACTGGAGCTTAGTCGAGACATACATAAGTCGATTAAGAAGAAGCTCGCAGCGTATCTCGGGATTTCGGAAGAACATGTTTTGCACTGTGAAACTCCACTGGACTTGTCCTATATGTTTACCCTGCAAAATACGATGCGTGAGCATCAGGAGTGGTATTATCCGAAGTATAGTCCCAGACTGAGCCGGGAGATTCGAAAAGAGGAGAACATTCTTTCTCAGGTGGAAAGACAGGATATTCTTCTTTCCTATCCCTATGAAAGTATGAAGAATTTCATTGGCTTTTTGCAGGCTGCGGCAGTGGACAAGACGGTGCGTTCCATAAAAATTACCTTATATCGCATGGCTAATCATAGCCAGATTGTCGAGGCACTATGTGAGGCTGCGGAAAATGGAAAAGAAGTGCTTGCTCTTGTGGAATTACGGGCGAGATTCGACGAGGCTGCAAATATTGAAATGTCAAGAAGACTGGAGGATGCGGGCTGTCAGGTAATTTACGGTCTACCTGCCTACAAGGTGCATTCCAAACTCTGCCTCGTTACAAGACAAACGGAAGAGGGCGTTTCTTTCCTTACGCAGGTGGGAACGGGGAATTATAATGAGAAAACGGCTACACTGTATACCGACCTAAGTTTGATGACTGCGAACCAAAAGATTGGGCAGGATGCACAGGAAGTGTTTCGCACCCTGCTTCTCGGAGAAACCGTGGAACAGAGCTCGGCGTTGCTTGTTGCTCCGAAGGGCCTGCAGAACACTATTTTGGAAAAGATAGAAGCGGAAGGCAGAAAGGCGGAGGAGGGCCGGGGAGGCTATATCGGCCTAAAGCTAAATGCACTTACGGATAAGGACATTATCGATGCTTTGATTGCGGCTTCGCAAAAGGGGGTTGTGATTCAGCTCTTGATTCGCGGAATATGCTGTCTGATTCCGGGCATTCCCGGGAAGACAGAGAATATCCGGGTGCACAGCATTGTAGGACGCTTCCTTGAGCACTCCCGTATTTATCGATTTGGGCAAGGCGAGGAAGAGGAGATTTATATTGCGAGTGCAGACTTCATGACCAGAAATACGCTTCGAAGGGTGGAGGTTGCGGCACCGATTTATGATGAGCGTTGCAGAGTGCGCGTACGAGAGATCTTTGACCTGGGATTTCAGGATACGGAAAAGGGAAAATGGCTTCTTTCCGACGGTTTTTACCATGATCCCGAGGGGCTTGGAGAGGAGCGCTTTGACTCTCAGGATTTCTTCTACCGAGAGGCCTACAGAAATTTGGAGTAAAAAATATGATTTTTATCTTTGCAGCGCATTACGGCGAAGTGGAAAATATCATAAGAAATAAGAAAATGGGGAAACGAAAGATTTCGTTTCCCTTTTTGCAGTACTCTGCGGACGGATGGGATGAGTCCGGGGCAAAGAAAGAACAAATGCAAGCCGGAAAAGAGCTGTCCGCTATGAAAGAGAGTAAGGGTGCATACGGAAGGATATTGCTAACGATATGCGGAGAAGGGCGAAACAATGCGGCAGCTGCAGTTGCAGCGACCTTGGCAAAAGAGGGAGCAAAGAGAGGAGATATTCTGCTCTCCCTCGGTAGTGCTGCCGTTTTGAAGGGAGCAGGAGAAGAGCGTTCTTTAGGACAGTGGTTTTTGCTTCATGCCCTGGAAGAGGCAGGGAGCGGAAGAGCTTTTTACCCGGAGCTTCTTTATCAGACAGACTTTCCCACAGCAAGACTGATTACGGGGGATAGGGTATTGCGGCATTCGGATGTAAATTGGGCTACGGAGACGAAGTCTTACTCTTCTAAAGAAAAGGAGCTTTCTCAGGCAAGTGACAGTGGGCAAGAGGGGACTTTTCCGGAGGAAAGCTTACTCTACGACATGGAATCGACAGCAGTTTTCCAGTCCGCCAATGCCTTTCTTTCCTTGGAGAATTTATTTTTCCTACGCTGTGCAACGGACTTTGGAGTAGGGGAAACTGAAAGCGGACAAAGTATAAAAGAGAAGCTAAAGGCGCAAATGCGGAAGGAAGAGGAGAAGGTATTTTCCTTTCTTACGCATTTAGAGCGACTGGATGCGGAGAACGAAAAAGAGCGGGAGAAAGAGGAAGCGTTTTTAAAGGAAAGCACAGCGCTTGCCGAAGAGCTTCGTCTTTCCTTTGTCCTCACAAAACAGCTGGAACGCCTGCTCTCCTATGCGGAAAGTCTTTCTTCGGAGTGGAGAGGCTATTTTCAAAAAAAGAGAGAAGAAGGGCTGCTTCCTGTTCAAGATAAGCGGGGAGGGCAGAAGTTTCTTTCCGCTTTCACAGCGTGGCTTCTACTGCAGAAAAAGCAGGGGGGACAGGATAAAAAGGAAATGGATCAAGAGGCGGTGAAGGCTCTTCCGCTTTATCCGCTGTTCTCACATATCTATATAGAGGAGGCGCTTCTCGGAGGGGAGGAAGCCCGGACAATTTTACGGAAATTTCCGAAGGCGAAGTGCATTCCGATTCGGCATTATAAAGATCTCTTTAACAGGAGGAAGCAGAATCGTGCCCTACAGGAGAAGAGCCGAAAACTTATTCTTGCAAAGAAGGAAGGGCAGAGGATCTATCCGGGAGCACCCGTCTGCCAGAGCTTTTCCGAGAGCGCCTTTTATTATGCTTCTCTTCTTATGAACTGTCCCTTTCATTGCGAGTACTGTTACTTACAGGGGATGTACCCTTCCGCCAATCTGGTGCTCTTTCTCAATGTAGAAGATTATTTTTCGGACTGCCAAAGGCTTATAAAAGAGAAGGGGAGTCTCTATCTTTGCATTTCCTATGACACGGACTTACTGGCACTGGAGGAGCTCTATCCCTTTGTGGAGCGCTTTGCGAGGTTTTTGGAGAAAGAGCCGAATCTCCGTATCGAGGTACGGACCAAGGCAGGGGGAGAAAGTCTTTTCCGAAGACTTCTCAAAATGCAATTATCCGAGGACGCGAAAAAACGCCTGATTTTTGCCTTTACCCTCTCTCCGGAGAAAATTGTTTCGGAAGCGGAGCATGGAACGGCAGGTCTTAAGGGGAGACTTAAGGCTGTTAAAATGGCGGTGGAGGAGGGCTTTACTCTGCGCCTTTGTTTTGATCCCATGCTTTATCATGCGGACTGGGAGAGGCTGTATACCAAACTTTTGGAAACGGTTTTCCGGGAAATTCCTATGGAAAAGCTATACGATGTGAGTGTCGGAAGCTTCCGTATTTCGGAAAGCTATCTGAAGAGTATGACAAAGGCCTGCGGGGCTTCTCCCTATACTTCTTTTCCTTACGAAAATACGGATGGCTATTACCATTATCCGAAGGAACTCCTTCTCAAGATGGAAGGCTTTTTAGAACAGAAGCTCCTCGAGAAACTTCCGAAAGAGAAGATTTTCCGGTGGGAGGAAGAAGAAAAGTAGGATAAAGGCAATGAGATAGACGGGACGAAAGGATGCGCTAAGGAGCCAGGGGGAAAAATAGAGAGTTCTCTCGGCATTTGTGAATGGAAAGAACAGGAAATTGTTATGAAAAAGGGACAAAAAGAAGGGAATAGCGCGCGGCATGTAGAGCGGAAGCTTGCTCTGGTGACAGGCGCCTCCGGCGGGATAGGACGAGCCATTTCGGAGAAGCTTTCGGGAATGGGCTATTTTGTCTATGGGATAGGGAGAGATTTTAAGGAAGTTCGGGACGAGCTTCCCTTTACTCCCGTCTCCCTTAATTTACGGGACTCTAAATCCTCGGAGGAGTTTTTCCGGAAGCTGAAAATGGAGGGCAAACTCTCGGTTCTGGTGCATTCTGCAGGAGTCGCCTATTACGGTTTTCATGAGAGCCTGAATGCCGAAAAGATTACGGAAATGACAGAGGTGAACTTTACGATTCCCCTCTCGATAACACAGTATTTCCTACGGGATTTGAAAGAAGAAAAGGGCCATATTTTCTTTATTTCCTCCGTGACCGCCCTTCATGAAAACGGATACGGGGCAGCTTACGGGGCGAGCAAGGCGGGGCTCCTTTCCTTTGCGAGAAGCCTTTTTGTCGAAAACAGGAAGTCCGGCCTAAAGGTGCACAGCATTTTACCGGATATGACAGACAGCAATTTATATCGGAATGCGGATTTTACGGTAGGGGAAAATGCGGAGAGCTATCTCCTTCCTTCCGATGTGGCTTCCGCTGTGGAGATGACTCTCCGGCAAAGAGAGGGTGTGGTACTGGAGGAAGTGCATTTACGCCCGCAAGTCTTTCAGATTAGAAGAAAGACGAGGGAGTAATGAAAAATTGTTTATTGAATACAATATTTTTTGCCCCTTTTTTATTGCGGTTAAAAAGCCAAGATTTTATAATATTTTTAGTAAAAACAGGAGAAAAAAGATTGGAGGCGAGTTATGGTTAGTTTTTTTGTGTGTCTTTTTATTCTGATTGCCGGGTATTTTACCTATGGTAAATTTGTGGAGAACACCTTTGGTCCGGATGACAGAGAGACGCCGGCTGTGCGTATCAACGACGGTGTAGACTATGTCGTGATGCCGGAGTGGAAGCTGTTCCTTGTACAATTATTAAACATTGCAGGCTTAGGACCGATTTTCGGTGCTTTGACCGGAGCGGAATGGGGACCGGTTGTGTTCCTTTGGATTACCTTCGGTACGGTTTTGGCCGGCGGTGTACATGATTATTTCTCCGGCATGCTTAGTGAGAGATCAAACGGTGCGTCCATTTCCGAGGTAACCGGAAATTATCTTGGCCTCGGTATGAAGAACCTTATGCGTGTATTCTCCGTGGTGCTTCTCATTATGGTAGGTACCGTATTTGCAGTAGGTCCTGCAGGACTGATTGTCACTTTGATTAAGTCCGGCGGTTCTGCCAATGCATTACTTACAAGTAAGGAAGTATGGCTGTGGATTATTTTAATTTATTACTTAATTGCAACCTTTTGTCCTATTGATAAGATTATCGGAAAGATTTATCCGGTTTTCGGAATTTGCCTGATTGCGATGGCGGTCGGTGTGGGCATAGGAATCTTCTCTCACGGTTTTGTGATTCCGGAGATTTTTGAGCACTTTGGAAATGAACATCCGAACGGTCTTCCGATTTGGTCCTTTATGTTTATTACTGTAGCCTGCGGCGCTATTTCCGGTTTCCATGCTACACAGTCTCCACTTATGGCGCGCTGCATGAAGAGTGAGAAGCAGGGACGAATGGTTTTCTATGGTGCTATGGTTGCTGAGGGGATTATTGCGCTCATCTGGGCAGCAGCAGGCTGTGCCATTTACGGCGGCGCGAAGCTCTTGGAAGCAGGTGGAGGAAATTCCACTACCGTTTACGATATCTGTAAGACTACCATGGGATCCGTGGGAATGCTGCTTGCCATGATGGGTGTTATCGCTTGTCCGATTACTTCAGGAGACACGGCTTTCCGTTCCGCTCGTCTTACTGTTGCGGACTGGTTCAAGATTGACCAGAATGATTTCAAGAAGCGCGGTCTTTTGACCCTTCCGATTCTTGGTGCCGGTGCGATTATTTCTCACTTGGACTATGCGATTGTTTGGAGATACTTCAGCTGGACAAATCAGACATTGGCTATGATTGTTCTCTGGGCTGCGTCCATGTTTCTCTTCAAAGAGAAGAAGAATTACTGGATTACTGCAGTTCCTGCAGTATTTATGAGTGCAGTTTCCATGACCTATTTCTTCTGTGCACCGGAGTGTTTGGGGGCTTTCGGGCTGACCACTGCAGTGGCTTATCCGGCAGGAATTATTCTTGCGGCACTTTTCCTCATTCTCTTCTTAAGAGCAACAAAGAAGCCTCTTTCAGGAGAAGCTAAGGCATAGTTTTCCATGAAGGAATCCAAAGCATTATATTTTTCCTGATTTTAAAGAGAAGAATAATGGAAAAATATAGTGCCGGAGAGTATAAACAAAGGTTACTGAGATAGAAGGATTCACCTCGCTTTTCGCGGAAGAGCGGGGTGAATTTTATAGTTAAAGATAAGCATGTACTGTGGAAGGACGGCATGTAATTGTAAAATGTTGGCGTATAGATTCAGGGTGCAGGTATAGAAAGGTAAGAGATATGAATATTCCCTTAAGTGAGAAAAGATTGGAAAAAGAACTTTTAAAAAAGGATAAGAGGGAGGCGCTGCGTATCGGAGCGATAGGAATCGGAGAGAAAGCGCTCTACCTAAACTCCTTTTATATTGACAGGATGTACTATATTCCTATTGAAGCGGTAGAGCGTGTCTATAAGCGTGTTGCGATGAGTAAGGGCGGATTTTCTGGAAAGGGGATTTTTGCGAGCCTTTCTTACCTTGTTGTGGAATATGACGGAGGAAAGGAAAAAGCTTGTCTTATTCGAAAGGAATGGAGAGTGGATGAGGCACTCTCTGAAATAAAGAAGCGTTTTCCCCATCTTCCCACTATGAGTAAAAGAGCGGAAGAAAAGCTTCGTACAGAAGAGGAGGAAGAAAAGGCAAAGCTCCTTCCGATACTTTCTAAGGAGGCGGAAGAGGCTGTCTCTGCAATAGAAAAGGCGGATGAAATTTTACAAGAGAAAGAAGAGCTATATAAAAATCTCGCAGAAAAAGCAAAGCGGGAAAGAATGATACAGAGCACAAATCCCTACTACGGTCATCATGCCTTGCTGCTTCTTTTTGGAGCAGTGCTTTGTCTGTTTTCTGCGGGTTTCCTCTATAAAAATGGAGATCGGAGCCTTGCTCTCGTTCTTTTCGGCTTTGCCTTCCTGCTTCTTATGATGGGATTTCGTGTTCGCCCGACAGGAAAAAGGAATAAGGAAGAGGTGGAGAGAGAGTATGAAGACTCAATTCAAAAAATGAAAGAACTGCTTCCGGAAGATTTTCCTCTTCCTCCGCAGTATGCTCATCCTCTCTGTTTAGAGTGGATGAAAGAGAGCCTTTTGGAAGGAAAGGCGAAGACCGCTGCGGAGGCGTATTTTCTTCTAAAAAAGGAATTAAAAGAACTTGACAGCACAAAGCAGGTTTCTCAAAAGGTATATGACCGTATTATTGTGATTAAACCGATGTTCTTAGCGGCAGGATATCAGGACTGATAGGATATTCCCTGTTTCAAAGAATGAATTGTGCTGCAATATAAAGTAAGCCCTACTCTTTCAGCGTGTAAAACTTGCCGCTTTGGAGCACAAATCTTCTCTTGCGCTTCTGTTTTTCATGGAGTAGAATCAACAAATAGCTTTACTGGGGAGTGAATATCGGGAGAGAAGAAATTTTGATAAAAACAGAGCTTAAGTAACGGATTATTTCGAGACAAACTGTTGCCTTAAAATGGAATTCCGGGAAAAATATAAAATGAAAAATAGCAAGAGGGGACAATATGGCAGATAAGAAATTGGTGGAGCAGATTACTTCCAGAGAGGAAGATTTTGCGCAGTGGTATACGGATGTAGTGAAGAAGGCGGAGCTGACCGATTATTCTTCGGTAAAGGGTTTTATGGTCATTCGCCCGGCCGGTTATGCAATTTGGGAGAGAATTCAAGAGGAGCTGGATAGTCGTTTTAAGGCTACGGGAGTGCAGAACTGTGCCATGCCGCTTCTTATTCCGGAATCTCTTTTACAGAAGGAAAGTGAGCATGTGGAGGGCTTTGCGCCTGAGGTTGCTTGGGTGAGCTACGGCGGATCCAAAAAACTGGAAGAAAGACTCTGCGTTCGTCCTACTTCTGAAGTGCTTTTTTGCGACTATTATTCGAAGGTGGTGAAGTCCTATAGAGATTTACCGCAACTTTTAAATCAGTGGTGCTCCGTGGTTCGTTGGGAGAAGACTACCAGACCCTTCTTAAGAACGAGAGAATTCTTATGGCAGGAGGGGCATACCGTACATGCTACGGCAGAAGAAGCGGAAGAGAGAACACTCCGGATGCTGAACATTTATGCGGATGTTCTTGAAAATGAATTGGCTATTCCCGTTGTAAAGGGTAAAAAGACAGAGAAGGAAAAGTTTGCCGGTGCGGTAGCGACCTACACGGTTGAGGCACTAATGCATGACGGACAGGCTTTGCAGTGTGCGACCTCTCACAACTTCGGAGACGGCTTTGCGAAGGCCTTTGATGTGCAGTATTTAAGTAAGGAAAATAAAATCGAAGCGGTTCATCAGACATCTTGGGGAATCACAACAAGAACCATCGGAGCTCTTATTATGGTGCATGGCGATGACTCCGGACTTGTTATTCCGCCCAGAATTGCACCGACACAGGTTATTATTGTTCCTATCCAGCAAAATAAGGAAGGCGTACTGGATAAAGCTTATGCCTTAAGAGATGAGCTTATAAAGGCCGGAATTCGTGTAAAGGTAGATGATTCCGATAAGACACCGGGCTTTAAGTTTGCGGATGGAGAAGTGCGTGGAATCCCGCTCCGTTTGGAAATTGGACCTAAGGATATCGAAAACAATCAAGCGGTTCTCGTTCGAAGAGACAATAGAGAAAAAATTGTAGCAGGGCTTAGCGGTTTGCCTGCAGAGGTAGCAGAGCTTTTAAAGAAAATCCAAAAAGATATGTATGATAGAGCTCTTGCTTTCCAAAAGGAAAGAACTACCGATGCAAGAAATCTGGATGAACTTGTAGCATCTCTTGATAAAAAGCCGGGCTTTGTACGGGCTATGTGGTGCGGTTGCAGAGATTGTGAAGATAAGCTTAAGGAGTATTCCGGTATTACTTCTCGCTGCATGCCTATGCAGCAGGAAGAGATTTCCGATACCTGTGTGGTTTGCGGAAAGAAAGCCACTAAGATGGTGTATTGGGGAAGAGCATATTAAGATAAATTTGTCTAAAGCATAGCTAAAAAAAGAATAGTCTTCTCGAGTATAAGGGACATGGATTTGCTTGCTAATCTGCATTACAATAATCTTATGCTTGGATGGTTCCAAATTAAATTGCTTGTCTTTTCTTAAACGGGAGAGAAAAATGAAGCAAAGTGATATTCGGGAAGAAAATTTAAGAGAGGTATATGAATATGTCCTGCATCATTCCAATGTCTCTAGAGCGAAGATTGCCAGAGAGTTGGGATTGAGCAGACCTAGCAGCTCGTCCTTAGTGGATGAGCTGATTTTTTCGGGAGCTCTTTATGAAGACGGAAGTAAGGAAGAGGATGGCTGCGTAGGAAGAAATCCTTATCTTATTAAGACGGATTTCCGGAAGCTATATTGCCTTGTCCTCTTTTGGAAAGCAGAAGGGATTTCTGTATCGGTGGTAAGTATGGGACAGGGACTCTCGGTGGAAGAAAGACTTGCAGGGAGCGTATTTTCCGAAATTTCCAAGCCTGCGGATTATGGAAAACGCACAGTGAAGATTATCCATAGATTAAGAAGCAGTATAGAAGAGAAGAATGCTTATCTGGGAAGCCTGATTATCCTCCCGGGCATAGTGGATTCCGCAAAAAAGAATATTGTTTCCCCCGACCTGGGAATAGACCGGGAGCTGGGAAGGAAGATTATAGAGGATATGAAAGAGAGCGGAGAAGCCTTACCTGCCATTTTTGAGGAAAGCCTTATTCGGGCTTATTCTGCCCTACGGCATCTTCGGAGAGAGGAGGAAAATAGCCTCTATCTTAGACTTTCGGATAGCCTTAGCGGAGTTTATTTTCTAAAAAGAGAGAATCGGCCCGGACCGGAAGGAAGAGCTTTTCTTCCGGGAAAATGTATCCTTAACATGTATTTCCCGCATAATAGTCGACTTCTCGGCCCGGAACCGAAAGAGAAACGGAATACCTATGATATTTTGGATAAGGAAATAGGAGAAAAAGCCTTAAGAGAAGAGATTCTAAAGTATTACGGAAAGCAAAGAGAGTTGCTACAGTCCTTGGAAGAAGAGGGAACTTCAGGAAACAAGGAAGGCAAGTATTATCATTTTTTACAGAGCAGTAAAGAGAGGGATCCGGAATTTTACAGCCTTGTGAAGGAAAAGTATCTCTACTATCTTTCCCTCATCTTTACGAACTGCTCGTCACTGCTTTCTTCAAAGACACTTATATTGGGAGGCTTTTTTTCGCTTTTTGGAGAGGAATTTAGAGAGGAATTGAAGAAGGAAATCAAAGAAAAAACAACGGTAGGACTTTCTGCGGAAGATCCGGAGATCTACTTTATTGAAGAGTCGGAGCAGGAAATAGAGGTTTCTTCTTCCGATTATCTCTTTTCCCGATACTATCATTTCACTGAAGGAAAAATAGGCGAGCTCCCCTTTGCTTAGAGAAACTTTGCTTGTAAGTAGTCTGTATATCTCCTATAATGCACATTGTTTGGGATCAGGCTTTAATACCCCTGTTTTCTTTTTAGCGTAATAAGGTATGAAATAACTGCAGTACTTCGTTTTGTAAATGCTTGATTAGGAGGAGGAAAATTATTTGATTATTACAAAAACCCCTTTTCGTATGTCTTTTTTTGGCGGCGGAACGGATATGGAAGAGTATTTTAAGGAGCACGGGGGCGCAGTGCTGTCCACGAGCTTTGATAAGTATTGCTATGTGAATGTCCGCCATTTACCTCCTTTTTTCCAGTACAGTACGGAGCTTTCTTACTCGAAAACAGAGAGAGTAAAGAGTTTGGAGGAGATTCAGCATCCCGCAATCAGAGAGGCGATGCGTATGCTCGATATGCAGGAAATTCGTCTGATGTATGAGGCGGATTTACCGGCGAGATCAGGACTTGGGACGAGCTCTTCTTTCGCGGTGGGGATGCTCCATGCCTTTCATGCCTTAAAAGGAAAATATGTGGATAAGAAGACTTTGGCGGATCAGGCGATTTATCTGGAGAGAGTCCTTTGCAACGAGGCGGGAGGCTGGCAGGATCAGATTGCGGCATCTTACGGAGGATTGAACCGAATCGATTTCTCAGAAGAGGGGTATCAGGTAAGTCCGATTCTCATTTCGCCGGAAAGAAAACAGCGTTTAAATGAAAATCTGATGCTTTTTTTCACCGGTTTTACCCGTTTTTCTTCCGAAATTCAGAAAGCGAATCAAAGCAGCTCTCCGGAAGATAAACTTGCGCTTCTTCGGGAGATGAAAGGCTTGGTGAATGAGGGAGCGGATATCCTTTGTAATAAAGGCCGAGACTTGGACGATTTCGGAAGGCTTCTGCATACTACTTGGGAGCTGAAGAGAAAGACGGCAAAGAGCATCAGCACGGACAGTATAGATCAGCTTTATGAAATCGGTATGCGCGCAGGAGCGCTTGGCGGAAAGCTTCTCGGTGCAGGCGGAGGCGGTTTTCTGCTTTTCTACGTGGAGAAAGAGAAACAAGAGGGAGTTATGGAGGCTATGCGGGATCTCCTCTATATTCCTTTTTCCTTTGAAAACGGAGGAACACAGGTGGTTTACTATTCTCCGGAGACATTTGAAAAGAAAGGGTAAAAAGAATGCTGAGTGAGTGGCTGTCTTATCTAGAAACCGGTTTACAATCCAGGTCAGGGGATTCCTTTTTTCTCCTACTCTTTGGGGTTTTTCTATTTCTTCAGCTACTTTGTCTTTACCGAAGATTTTCGATTCTGAAAACCGGAGGACAATTTTGGGATAGCTATCATATTACGGGGGATACCTTATATATTCATGCCGGGCTTTTCTGTATAGGAAGGCGGGATGTTCCTTTCTCGGAGATGAGAACGGTAGATATTGATTATGTCAGAGGAAAAGGGGGCGCAAGGTTTACCGTGCGGATTCATAGAGAAAAAGGCCTGAATAAGCGCTTTGTTATTTCTGCAGATGAGAAAGGAAAGAGGCAGCTCAAAGACTTGGAACGTGCACTTTTTCAGCACAGGATTGCCGTAAGAAAATGGGGATATTAAGATGCATGTTTTTTTATTCATGTTTTTTTTGAAAAAGAAGGTCCCTTCTGAGAAGAAAGACAGGAAGAGATGACGGAGATACTGGAAAATTTTTCTATTACCCTACAAGAGTGGTTGATGAATCCGCTTTTAAATCCGTTTCATTATCTCTTAGCGGCAGTCTGCGCCTTTTGGCTGTTCCGCAGAATATCTATTCTCCGGACCGGCGGGGAGTTTTGGGAACCGTTTCATATTGTGGGAGATACTCTTTATATTCATGCTGCATTTTACTGTATAGGAAGACGCGTGGTGCCGTTCTTGGAAATGGCAGCGGTGCACATCAGCTATGCCTCCGGGAGAGGCGGCAGACGCTATATCGTAAAAATCCGGTGGAAGAAGGGAATCGCAAAAGTCTTTATGATCGGTACGAATAAGAAGGGCCTTCAGAAGCTCGAGGAATTGAAAAAAGCTCTTAAAAAGCACCGGGTTGGTGTGAGGGGATGGGGATAGCCTTCCGAAATATATAATATTTAACAAGGGGCGCCGGAGTAGACTTTTGAAAAGAAAGGTGAAAAGTATGCTAAGTGGTTTGAAAAGTGTTTTAGATACAATAGAAAGGCATCCCCTTTTCCCCTTGATTTATGTAGTTTTGCTATTTCTTCTGCTACTTTGGCTTTATAGAAGGTTTTCGATTCTGAAAACCGGCGGGCGTTTTTGGGATCGCTTCCATATTATGGAGAATACCTTATATGTCCATGCCGGTTTTTGCTTCAGAGGAAGACGGGATGTTCCCTTCTCAGAGATAAGGAGAGTACATATTTATTATACCAGAGGAAGATGGTGCGGTAGCTATACTTTGCAGTTATATAG
>CAUTEL010000003.1:0-22899 GCA_963537185.1 uncultured Oribacterium sp.
GCTTTTGCCTTCTTCTTATAATCTCCATACACATCCTTAAGCACCTCATCATAATTTTTAGGAGCAGGGAATTTCCTATTGTACAAAGGAAGGTCCAGACTTTCTTTAAATGCAGATTGGGAAAAAACAATATCTTCATTCAAGTAATCCGGAAAGAAAACAACTTTATCTCCCCCTTCTCCGTTGAATTCCTGAAATACTTTATCCATCAGCCGATAAAACTGTCCTTCCAAGGATTGAGTTCTGTCAAAATGGATTTTTAACATCTTTTCAATTTCTTCCAAGTCCGTTTGAAAAAGCTTCGTTTTTTCTTTTTTGTCCTGTACTGCGGAAACCATTTGCATAAACATGTATATAATATTTTTCCTGATTTCTTCATCTTCCGTTTTTTCCGAAAGTTCATCCAGAAAAAAAACATCTACAGCATAAGGGTAGGGAAACTCATGAACTTCTCTAAGTTTTTCAGGAGATAGTATAGCTTTTCTTCCTATTGCGTTAGGGAAGCAGTATTCCGCTTTATTTCCCTCCAAAGAAATAATATGCATATCCTCGTTTATTTCCTCTTTTGCAATCTGAAAAAACTTTTCATAGTCCTTTCTGAACATGATAATATCTATATCGTCGTCCCAAGGTATAAATCCCTCATGTCGCACGGCTCCAAGTAAAGTTCCAAATGTTATGAAGTATAAAATATTCCATTTTTTACAAATACGGTCAATTTCGGAGAGAAGCTCCAGCTGTGCCGCCCAAGCCCTCTTCATGATTCCCGGAACATAGAAGCCTTCCTGTACTTCATCGTAGAAAAATTCTCTTTCGAATTCCATTTCCTCTCCTTTTTCTTCCTTTATTTCCCTTTCTTCGTTTTAGTCTTTTTCTAAAAATCGTCTGAACGCTTTCGCAAGCTCCTTCGTTCCCGGCTCTTTTGTTCCCTGCCCTTTCATTCTCGTTTCTTTCATTTCCGGCTCTTCCGTGCCTTGTCCTTCCTGCTCCGGTATAAGACAGGACCCTGCTCCCGATATCTTTTTGCTCATCTTCTTTCTTACTTCTTTATTTGTAAATGCACCAATCTTTGCAAGATAAGTCTTCTTCATCTCTTTTGACTGCACGATCGTTAAATCCGCATGAAACACTCCCGGCACCGTGACATAATAGTCCATATTCACATATGCCTTTCCGTCTTCTTCGCTCTTCGCATTGATTTCATCTGTCACAAAGTAGGGTATATACACTAGTTTTCTCGTGAACTTTTTCATTTCTTTACTATAGAAAAAAGGATCCACGGTAAAGACCTGATTGCACTCATCATAAGGAGAATTGATTACTATCGCATCCGGAAGCTCTCCGGCAAAATTAAAGCTCCTGTAATCACAGATTTTATATTCCTTCGGAAAATCCTCTCCCTCATAATGCATATCCGAGAGGCTTCCGTCTCCCATGCGGTCATAGTAAGGAATAGGGATAATCTTACAATCAAAGCCTTCCTCACAAAGGGCGTCAATTAAGGGACGAAGGCTTGCAAAATGCTTTGCTCTATGCGGTAGGAAGACTATCTGTCTTTTCCATTCTCTTTCCAATGCGGAGCGCATCTTCTTAAGATAATAGCTAAGCTTCTTTAGCTGTCTTTCCGAATCCTTACGAAGCCCTACAGGAAGAGAGCGGAGAACACTTTCCCCGTTTTTTTCTTCCGGTCTTCCCTTTCCATAAGCTGCTTCATCGACAAGTCTTTCTTCTACCTGAATAAGCTCTTCTATTTTTTTGTACGCATGATACAATGCCTCACAATACTTCTCCAGAAAAGAAACCGCCTCTGTACCCTCTCCTTTTTTCTCTTCAATGGCATTTCCGAAGGCAATGGCTTCTTCCTGGCAATTCGATAGCTGAAGAAGACAGCTCTGCATCTTTCCTTCCATAAATTCCTGCACTATTTTTTTTTCGGAAGCGAAAAGCATATCCGCTGTTTCTAAAATCATTTCCCGAAGGCTTTTTACAGCAGGTCTTTCAAGGTCCTTTTCCGAAAAGGAATAAAGGAACTGCCACCTTCCCTTTAAGCTTTCCTGTAACTCAAGCTCGTTTTTTCTGTAAAACGGATAATTATGAGCCCCCCCTGCTTTTACTTTCTTCCTATAGTCCCCAAAAACATCCCTTAGCACCCCATCATAATCCTGTGGAGCGGAAACATAGCTATTGCAAAAAGGGATATCCAAACTTTTCTTAAATGCGGATTTGGAATAAACAATGTCTCCACTCAAGTAATACGGAAAAAAGACTACTTTATCTCCCCCTTCTCCGTTGAACTCCTGAAACACTTTATCCATCAGCTGATATAACTGAGATTTCAAGGGCCTATCTTGATCAAAACGAATCTGTAGAAGTCGCTCTATTTTTTGTAGTTCTTTTTGAAAAACTTGCGTTTTCTCTTTTCCATGCAACATTTCGGAAATCATAACCATAAACATTTCCAATACCTTGATCCTGAATGACTCATCCTCCGGATTAACGGATAGTTCATCCAGAACAAAAATATCTACTGCTAAAGGATAGGGAAATTCATAAACTTCAGTTCCCACTTTGTAATGTATTTTTCTATTCGTTGTTCCAACTCCCGCAACAAAATTGCATAACTCAGGGTCTATATCAAGAGATGTAAAGGACAAGCCCTCAGGAAGCTCATCTTGTATAATTCTGCTGAAGCGATGAAAGTCCTCTCGAAACATACAGATATCTATATCATCATCCCACGGAATAAAGTCTCTGTCTCGTACTGCCCCAAGAAGTGTTCCCCCATAGGCAAAGTATGGAATTCCATATTTTTTGCAAATTTCGTCAATAAGCCGGAGAATTTTCAGCTCGGCCGCCCAGGCTCGTTTCATGATTCCGGGGATATAAAATCCGTCTTTTACTTCATCATAGAAAAACTCTCTTTCGAATTCCATCTCCTTACCTATCACCTTTTCTAATTGTCCTTGTTCACTTTACTTTTTTACCAAAAAGCGTCTGAACTCCGCTACCAGCTCCTTCGTGCCTTGTCCTTCCTTTTCTCCCAAAAGACAAGAGCCTGCACCGGATATTTTCTTCGTCATTTTCTTTTTAAACTCTTTGCCGCTTGTTTTGAAAATCTTTGTCAGATACGCTTTTTTCATCTCTTTAGACTGAACTATCGTTAAGTCTGCATGAAAGATTCCCGGAACCATCACATAATAATCCATGCTGAAAAATTCTATCTCCTTCCCTGCTTTGAGCTTAATTTCATCAGTTACAAACCATGGGATGTAAATCAGCCTCTTGGTATATTTTTTCATCTCCTTGCTGTAAAAGAAAGGATCTACTGTAAAGACTTGATTAAGTTCATCATAGGGAGAGTTGATTACGATGGCATCCGGAAGCTCTTTTTCAAAATCATAGCTTCGATAATCCGTGATTTTATATTCTTTCGGAAAATCCTCACCTTCATAGTGCCGTTCCGAAAGACTCCCGTCCCCTGATCTGTCAAAGTAGGGAATCGGTATAATCGTGCATTCCGTATCTCCTTTTTGAAGAAGTGCATCAATCAGAGGGCGAAGGCTTGTAAAGTGCTTTACTCGATGAGGAAGAAAAACCACCTTGAACTTAAATTCCGTCTTCAGAACCGGGCGCAGTTTTTTTAGAGAAACCTTCACTTTTCTCATCGCCCTTTCCACCTCTGTCTTTTTCCGTTCTTTTTCTATCTGATTACTATCTTTCGCTTCTTCATATCCACAATTCATCAGCTCATTAAGCGCTAGACTTGCAAGGTATAAATCCTCACAGTACTGTTCCAAAATAGCAACTGACTTTGTCCCTTCTCCTTTGATTTGCTCGATAGTATTTCCAAAACGAAGTGCTTCTTCCTGTGCCTGAGATAGGGCAAAATAGCACTCCGGAAGCTCTCCACATGAAAACTTTACGGAAATGGCTTCATTTAAGCTGAGTAATATCTCTGCTTCCTGTAAGATAAGTTCTCTAAAGCTAAGTATTTTCTTTCGCTTTTCCTCTTCTTCGGAAGAAAAAACAACAGCACTTTTCCGCGTTCTCCAAAATTCACTTTCCCAGCTCCTAAAATAAGGATATTGATGTTCTGCAGTCCCCTTTACAACTTTCTGATAATTTCCATAGGTAAGCCGCAAGGCCAAATCATAGTCTTCCGGGGCAGGTAACTCCATGCCGCAAAAAGGAATACTCTTTGTCTTTTGAAAAATAGATTTAGGATAGGCGTATTTGTTCTCTTTTTGTATATGATACTGCAGCAAGGCTACCTCATCTCCACCTAAACCATTAAACTCCTGACGAACCTTGTTGAAAACACGGCATAATTGCGAAAGGATATCTTTTTCTCGGTCCAAATGAATCTGCAGGAAGTCTTCTATTTTTTTCAATTCTCTTTGAAAAATCTTCCCTTCCACCCCATTATGCAGTACATATTGCATTAATATGGCAAGCATCTTCAAGACATCCTGTCTAAACTTTTCATCTTCCGGATCTTCAGCCAGTTCATCCAAGTAAAAAATATCCACGGAGGTAGGATATGGAAATTCACAGTATTTTTTTAAAATTTTTGATTCAATTTGGATCCCGTCAAACTCTACAACACCGCAAAATTTACATACATTTTCATTGTTTCCTGTATAAGTAAAAACAAGTTCCTGAGGGAGTTCATCGACCACTTGGCAGAATTTTTCAAATTCTGCCGGAAGCATGATGATATCCATATCATCATCCCAAGGAATATAGCCTCCATGCCGAACAGCTCCCAGTAAAGTTCCTGCATAAATCTGGTATTGGATATGGTGCTTTTTGCATACTTTATCAATTTCTTCCAAAACCTTTAACTGGGCCCCCCATGCTCGCTTTATTATTCCCGGAACATAGAAGCCTTCCTGTACTTCATCATAGAAAAATTCTCTTTCGAATTCCATTTCCTCTCCTTTTTCTTCCTTTATTTCCCTTTCTTCGTTTTAGTCTTTTTCTAAAAATCGTCTGAACGCTTTCGCAAGCTCCTTCGTTCCCGGCTCTTTTGTTCCCTGCCCTTTCATTCTCGTTTCTTTCATTTCCGGCTCTTCCGTGCCTTGTCCTTCCTGCTCCGGTATAAGACAGGACCCTGCTCCCGATATCTTTTTGCTCATCTTCTTTCTTACTTCTTTATTTGTAAATGCACCAATCTTTGCAAGATAAGTCTTCTTCATCTCTTTTGACTGCACGATCGTTAAATCCGCATGAAACACTCCCGGCACCGTGACATAATAGTCCATATTCACATATGCCTTTCCGTCTTCTTCGCTCTTCGCATTGATTTCATCTGTCACAAAGTAGGGTATATACACTAGTTTTCTCGTGAACTTTTTCATTTCTTTACTATAGAAAAAAGGATCCACGGTAAAGACCTGATTGCACTCATCATAAGGAGAATTGATTACTATCGCATCCGGAAGCTCTCCGGCAAAATTAAAGCTCCTGTAATCACAGATTTTATATTCCTTCGGAAAATCCTCTCCCTCATAATGCATATCCGAGAGGCTTCCGTCTCCCATGCGGTCATAGTAAGGAATAGGGATAATCTTACAATCAAAGCCTTCCTCACAAAGGGCGTCAATTAAGGGACGAAGGCTTGCAAAATGCTTTGCTCTATGCGGTAGGAAGACTATCTGTCTTTTCCATTCTCTTTCCAATGCGGAGCGCATCTTCTTAAGATAATAGCTAAGCTTCTTTAGCTGTCTTTCCGAATCCTTACGAAGCCCTACAGGAAGAGAGCGGAGAACACTTTCCCCGTTTTTTTCTTCCGGTCTTCCCTTTCCATAAGCTGCTTCATCGACAAGTCTTTCTTCTACCTGAATAAGCTCTTCTATTTTTTTGTACGCATGATACAATGCCTCACAATACTTCTCCAGAAAAGAAACCGCCTCTGTACCCTCTCCTTTTTTCTCTTCAATGGCATTTCCGAAGGCAATGGCTTCTTCCTGGCAATTCGATAGCTGAAGAAGACAGCTCTGCATCTTTCCTTCCATAAATTCCTGCACTATTTTTTTTTCGGAAGCGAAAAGCATATCCGCTGTTTCTAAAATCATTTCCCGAAGGCTTTTTACAGCAGGTCTTTCAAGGTCCTTTTCCGAAAAGGAATAAAGGAACTGCCACCTTCCTTTTAAGCTTTCCTGAAGATGCGGCTCATATTTCTTAAAAATCGGGTAGTCGTGAGCACCTCCTGCTTTTGCCTTCTTCCTATAATCTCCATACATCGTTCGAAGCACTGTATCATAATCTTTAGGAGCAGGGAATTTCCTATTGTACAAAGGAAGATCCAGACTTTCTTTAAATGCGGATTTGGGAAAATTAAGACCTCCATCCCATTGGTACTTGAAAAACGCTACTTTTCCTCCCCCTTCTCCGTTGAACTCCTGAAATATTCTATTTAAAAGCTGATAAAGCTGTCGTTCCAAGGAGATTGTTCTCACAAACTTAATCTGTAAAAGCTCCTCTATTCTATTTAAAGCATTTTGAAATATTTCGGTATTTTCTTGATTATCCTTTATTGCAGAAAGCATCAGTGCCAGCATATCTAAGACATTTCGTCTAAACACTTCGTCCTCCGGATTATCGGAAAGCTCATCCATGGGAAAAATATCCACTGCATGAGGATAAGGAAAGCCATGTGATTTTTTCAATGCTTCGGAAAATAATGTAAACTTTCTTCCTATTCCATTTACAAATCCGCAAAGAGAACTATTCTCTTCCATAGAAATAATCTGAATGCCTTCTGCCAACTCTTCTTTTGCAAGACGGAAAAACTTTTCATAGTCCTCCCTAAACATCACAATGTCAATATCGTCATCCCAAGGAATAAAGCCTCCGTTTCGAATAGCACCAAGCAGGGTTCCGTAGCAAATGAAATATCTAAGATCTCTTTTTTTACAGATACGGTCAATTTCGGAAAGAAGCTCCAGTTGTGCCGCCCAAGCTCTCTTCATGATTCCCGGAACATAAAAGCCGTCCTGTACCTCATCGTAAAAAAATTCTCTCTCAAATTCCATATTTCATCCTCACCATTTCATTCCTTAGTCTCTCCTTAGAGCCCCGCTTCGTCCTTAATAGCCCATATATTTTGCTAATTGTTCCACTTTTTCCATGTCTTTTTCATAAAAGTTCCGGAGAAATGCTTTAACATCCTCCCACGCTGTCTTTCCTTCCAAAAATATTTTCAAGAGAAATTTCAGTGCATCGATATCTGCAGGGTTTTCTCTAATAATCACGGCGGAATAGTGAACCGCCTCGGTTAACTGCCCCAAAAAATAAAATGAGTTTCCAAGCATCTTATAGCAGTTCAAAATCTCTCCCAAAAGTCTTTCCGACTTTGCCGTAGCACCAAATTCATCCAATTTTTTTAAAGCCTCCTGAAGATAAGGAATAGCCTCTTCATACTTTTCCTTCTGATAGAGAATCTTTCCATAGCTAAAAAGATAGTCCCCTCCTTCAGGAATGAGCTTTCTTCCAAGTTCCACCACTTTCCTTTCTTCCGACACAATGCTTGTCGTATCTCTGCCGGAATCTTCTTCCTCCTGCTCAAAGGCAGCCAAGGCACTGAGATAATTGGACAGGCCATAAGTAATAAAGGGCTTTAAGCTTTCATATTCCTTTGGAATCTGTCTTACAAACAGTCGATACTGCTCTACACTTTCCCTCCATTTCTCTTGAAGAAAATACTCCTTACCAAGGTATATCCGCATGGCAATATCATTGGGATTCTTTTCCAGTTCCTTTAGAATAATTTTTAAGTTACGATTCGTTTTTCGTTTCTCGGAGTTTTCTAAATCGATATATCCGGTGTGTAAGACGGTAAGTGCGTTTCCAAAATCTTTTACCACAAAGTCTTTCCCATCTAAGAGCTCCAAATGTTCATGAATTGCCCCTTTATATCGGATGTCTTTCCGGTTTCTGAATATCCTAACCAAAGAGCCTACACTTCCGATTTCTCCATCCTTGTTTAAGTTTGCACAAAGGGTGGAAATTCCATGAATATGATTGCTCGGCTCTACCAGGGCAATAGCATTCTTCAGCTTTCCTGCGTCCTCTTTTGAAAAATACTCATCCGCATCCAGCATCACTATCCATGGATACTTACATTTTTCTATGGCAAAGTTTCTGGCCAAGGAAAAATCATCCCGCCAGGGAAAGGAAAAAACCTTTGCCCCCATGCTTTTTGCGAGTTCCACCGTCCTGTCCGTGCTTCCCGTATCGACTACAATCTGCTCGGATACTATCCCTTTTCCCCAGGAAAGAGCTCTCTCTATATTTTTTTCTTCATTTTTCACAATCATTGCTTGCGAGATTTTCATAGCAACTCCTTATCCTAAAGAATGGAAAAAACATGGAAGAACTTCCTATTCTCCCACGCTTTACTACCCCGCCGGATTCCCTCCTTTGAACCGATACTTCCGGGCATTATTATTTCCTCTACTTTTCTTTATTCTTAAAAATCAAGCGGAATACATGGTTCCTGACTTCCGACTCCGCCCCGAGACTCATACGCAGAAAACGAAGTCCATATCCATATCTTCCGTTCTCCGCTGTCTTCACCCAAACAACAACAAGCTTCATTTCTCTGTCCATTTTGTCAAAGCGATAATGGAAATGCACTATATCGTCTTCCTTTAGGGCTACATCGCATTCCATAAAGAGACCGCCGGCACTCAGGTTCCGAATAATACCGAAGAAATGAATTTCCTCATCCTCTTCTTTTTCCTTTTCTTTTACGAAGGGAAGCTCCATCGCAACCGATACTCGGACATCATTTTGTCTTTGCACGATGCGAAGCACCTCTCTCACATCGCAAAGCCCTATCCATGGGTAGGGGCTGTCCGGAAAAGCCGGATTCTTCTGCATCACAATCTCGGAAAGCGTAACCACCATTCCCCTTTGTAAATCGTAAAAATCAACTTCCGATACAAATCGTCTGTCTTCAAACTTATATCCTTTAAAATAGAGAATGATTTCTTCTCCATTTGTCTCCACGAGAACCGGAATATTCCTATCTCCTTCAGGCCAGTGCAACATGCCCTTTTTACAATCCCGTAAAACCATTCCCCGCTCCTTTACTGCAATTCGCATAAGAAAAATAAACTATACCGTTTTTAGCTCTCTCCAACTTCACCTATACGAGAGGGCATCATCATTTGCATCTGTAGAAGGGAAAGCAAGCTTTGGAAGCTCTGTCTATCCAATGTAACCGTCGAAGAATCTCCCTCTCCGGCCGCTCCCTCCTTCTGTTTTCCCTGCACCAATGCACCGGTAAGTAAAGACTGCAGCATTCCGGAAAGAAGAAGAGAGTTATTCCCCGCCGGACCAAGCAGAGAAAGAAGAGAAGAATTTTCCAAAGAAAGATTCTCCCCGGAAGAGACTAAGCCGCTTTGGCTATTTGAAATAGCGCTTCCATAGCTGCCGTTTCCTCCACTTAAGCCCTTGTAGCTTACATTCGATTTATTTCTATAGCTGTTGTTTCCCAAGTCAGCCATAATCTTTTTTACATAGTCCTGTGTCTCCTTATACGGAGGCACACCGCCGTATTTTTTCACCGCACCGGGACCGGCATTGTAGGCCGCCAGCGCAAGAGGAACGGAGCCGAAGCTTCGGATATTGTCACGAAGGAGCTTTGCTCCTCCCATAATATTTTCATAAGGGTCAAATGCATTTTTTACCCCAAGAGTTTTCGCGGTCCCCGGCATAAGCTGCATGATACCCTGTGCTCCTGCGTGAGAAACGGAATTCGGATCAAAATTCGACTCCTGTTTTGCAACAGCAAGAAGAAGCGACTTCGATACCCCGTAGGTTCTACTCGCTTCATCAAATATAGCCTCATACTGCAGAGCCCTCTTGGGCAATGCAGTTCCGCTTCGTATGCTACTAATTTCTCCGGTACTTCCCCCTTTTGCCGTTTCGGACAAAATATTCCGGAAGCTTGCATCCGCAGACTTCTGCACTGAAGTCTGAATCGGATTAGAATCCAGCCCCCTTACGATTCCCTGTATTCCACTTTGTAAAGGAAGTGTTGCCATAGTGAAAGCTCCTTATCTGTATTTCTTCAGCTAATCACTATTTCATCGACAAGTTTTTTTAATTAAATAAGCGAATAGGGGACTTTTTATTTTACAGCGTATCCCTTTTATGGCATGCAATCACTACTTTACCGCACCGTCGGCACCGAGCTGCTTTCCGGATACTTCCGTGTTAAACAGCATTTCTCCATCTTCGTTAAAATAATACAGCTTTCCGTTTATACTTTGAAAGCCTTTTTGCATCACGCCGTTTTGGTTCAAATAATACCATTTCTCATTCAGCTTGAGCCAGCCTGTCTGCATTCTTCCTCCTAGCTCTTTGTTTAAGTAGAACCACTCTCCTCTGCTGTTTTGCCACCAGCCGTTAAACATGTAACCGTCCGTCCCGAAGAAATACCAGGTATTCGGATCGTATTGGAGCCAAGCATTTTTCACCATCACTCCCTCATCTCGGAAAAAAGCATACTTGTCCTTGTCCGTTTTCACAATCCCGGTCATCATGGCCCCTGTACTTCGATTCAAATAAAACCACTCTCCGTTTATTTCCAGCCAGCCTTTCTTCAGTTTTCCAAGTGCATCAATGAAATACCATTTTCTTCCGTAATAGCGCCAGCTGTTTAACGCTACACCATTCCCTTCCAAAATAAAGTTCTCAATATTTTCCTCATCCTCGGCCTTTGTACCGTCTCCTATATCCGGTTCTTTCTCCTCATCCGTAGAAGCAATGGTATATTCTCCCTCTCGGATATATTTTTTCTGTTCCTCTGTAATAGCTGCCGGTTTTACCTCGTAGTAATAGGTTTTCTTTAAATCCGTCATATATTTCGTAAAATCAAAAAAAGGAGTGGTGATTTCCGGAATCTCCTGTATCAACTTATCATCTCCGTAAAGCCTGACCGTATAGGAAGGAGCAAAACGAACTCTTTTCCATATCCCCATCGTATGTGCATGATTCCAGCCTGCATGACTCACATTTTCAAGCACTGCTCTTGGGATATAATCAATGCTTAAAAGCAGTGTGTTACCCGCTTGGTGCTTTGCTCCCACCAAGGTAGCTCCATTTACAAGCTGGCTGGACTTATTGATTGTTTTAGAAAAAACCTTTCCCTCCTTTGCCTTTAGACGCAGCTCTACCCTAAGCTTCACTCCGGGAACCCAGGCATCAAAGGATTTAGTATAATGAATATCAACAATTTCCACGCTATCCTCTGTGAGCGTAATATCAGGCGTGATAATCTCTCCGGCATTACCGAAGTGGCTGTCAAAATTTACGCTAAAGTTTTCCACCACACTGGACTCCGCAGCTCTTGCCCTTGAGCCAAAGGGGATTAAAAAAAGCCAAAGCAAAAGAAAAAGAAGCATCAGTCTCTCCGCGAACTCCAATGCACGCAACTCCCAAGTTCCCGTCTGAAGCTTCTTCTTTCCCTTTTTCATATTCTTCTCCTTTATCGTAAAGCCGAAAGCCCTCTTTATCCTTTCAGAAAAGAAGGCCCCTCCGAACAATTTCTTTGCTTTCTCTATCGGCGAAGAAAAAATATTTATAAGTAAGCTAAAATCAGCGCTTAAAGCTATTTTCCTCTAAAATTCCGTCCGCATTGAGAGGAAAGCCGTCCACGACAGTGTTTTTAAGCATTTCTCCGCTGTCCTCATCAAAATAATACCAGTTTCCGTCAATACTGAGCCAGCCGGTCTCCATGGCTCCATTTCTATTTAAATAATAGGTCTTCTCGTTTCGGATTACGAATCCGGTAAACATGATGCCTTCAAGAGAATTTTCCAACTCGTTTAAATAATACCATTTCCCTTGATCAAAAACCCAGCCTCTATGCATCTTACCGTCTTCATCCATATAGTAATAATTCCCGCCGATATTGTGCCAGCCGGGAGAAATCATTTCTCCTGCAAGATGCCCGTCCTTTACTTCCGTATCAGGAAGAAGGTAATACCATTCCTTATTATCCTTTATCCAGCCTACTGCCATTGTTCCGTTCAGATTTAGGAAATACCATTTATTGTTGACCTTTTCCCATCCTCTTACTATCTTTCCGTCAGGATGAAAATAATACCAGTATCCGCCGATATGCCCCCATCCTGTAAGGAGCTCTCCGCTCGGCATCCTGTAGATGTCCGCATCTCCTTCCTTATCCCAGCCTATTTTTTTCGCAGTACCTCCTACTACCTTATCTCCCTCTCTTCCCTTTCCGTCAGACACATCTCTATCATCTATCGTGAGGTCTGAAGACTCGGTGTATTCACTGTTCCCGGCATATTTTTTCTCCGACTCATCCTTAATTACCGTCTGCACCTTTAATTTATAGTTTCCCGGTCTTGTCATGTAGGGGTAAAAATTGTATTGGTTTCCGTAGAGCTTGTTCAGCTCCAAAATGCGCGTTCCATTTCGAAAAAGTTGCACATGATAAATTTTGGAGTCAACCTGCCCCGGCTTCCAAAAGGCCTGACCAAGTGTTTTCTCATTCCATTCCACGGAAAGGGGAGAATCATATTTTCCGCGGACAGCCCTGATTTTCACCGTAAGTATAAGATCGTCTCCCTCTCTTTTGGAAGAAATATAGCTTCCCCCTTCTATATGAAAGGTTCCTGCTTGATAAGCGGCTAAAAAGTAATAACTGCTCACATCCGTAGGGCTGAGTACAAGCATAACCCTGAGTTCATCCCCGACAGACACATAGGGAACTTCTCTTCCGGCCCACTCAGCCTTTGTCACGGTAAAAAGATCACTTTTTGCTTTAGCAGTCACTTCATGCTTTTCCGCATCCGTCCCGTCAATTTTGATGATGCCGGGAGGATCACCCGACTCCAGTCGGGAATAAATATTAACTCTGATATTCTTAATGGGAGATGATGCAGCCCACACCTCTTTCTGCAAAAAAACGACGAAAAAAAAGCAAAGTGCCATAAGCACCTGCTTCTTTATCTTAAACAATCTGTGATCCCTCATTTTCTTCTCTCCCTTTTTCTATCCTTAGCTGTGTAGCTTAAGAAGAGAGGCGTTCATTTTCCCCCTCCTCTTCCTCCTTTAGGTCCAAGCGTTTCGCTCTTTCCTCTCTTCTTCTTGCTCTTTCTTCCTTGTCCTTTTCCGGATCACCCGTAAATCCCAAGAAATAAATATAAATCTCTACTATAGCTTGAAAAAGTTCCTCGGGAATCTCCGCACCCAGCTTCATCTGCGTAAGTAAGGACGCCATACTGTCGTCCTCATAGACCGGTACCCCCGCTTTCATGGCAGTTTCCGTGATTTTCTCCGCCATATGTCCCATTCCTGCTGCGACAATCATCGGCGCACCGTTCTTTTCACTGTCATATTTCAGTGCTGCCGCTTTTTTTTCCATGAGTTTACTGAAATCCGCCACTGTGTCTCCTTTTTCCCTGCACTATCTTTTTTATCGACAGGCTATCCTTCTTATAAAAGAGGAAAATCCTGTCTAAATTCTTACATTTAAGCCTTTCTCCGAATCCTTGATTTCCGGAAAAACCTCCTGAATTTTGAAATCTCTTGTTTTTTGGTAAATTCCGATGTTCGCTACGGAAAGTCCGTTTCTCCGAAGAATCGTGGAAACCACCCCTTCCACATCCTTCTGCTTATCCATAAGCTCTTCCGGCATATAGAGGTTCATATCCACCCGCATATCGGAAATTCCGGAAATGAGCTCAAAATTCCCAAGACCTTGAATATTGAATTTTAGGAGCATCTTCGTGAGTTTTCCGCCGCTTGTATCCTTGGCATCCTGCCCTACCCACATTTCGCTCATTACATCCTTATCTTCATAACGAAAGGGAATAACAAGGTGCTGCAAGGGCATATACACACTTTCATTTACAAGAAGCCCTCTTAAAACATCACGAAAATGAGAGATATGCTCTGTTCCCGCCTTTCCTTCCGCCCCGGCAAGGAGGAGTTGATTAAAAAGCTTCGGAAAATTATTCTGTGATTTTCCGTCTGCAGCCTTCATACTTTCTGAAAATGCTTCTTCCGGATCTCCTTTAAAGAGAAGGCGAAAATCAGAATTATTCATAAGAGCATTTTTCGCTTTTTCTAAAATCTCTTCGGAACCGTTCTCATATTTCACTGCATAGAGAATAAACATGATTGCCGCATTTCGCACAGAGCCGTAATCATGTGTTCTGGATATATAATTGGAAAGGAAAGGAATAATCTGATTATTAATTAAAGAAGAATTCGCTTTATTCTCTCCCATTCCTTCCTTAAAGTTCATCTGTGAAAGCAAGTCCTCAAACTCCCCTTGAAAGGAAGGAAGAAGCAACTTATCTATATCCCCCGCAATAGTTTCCAGTTGATTTAAGAAATGTCCGGAGCTCGTATAGTCATTATAGCTTTTGGCAAAGTTCATGATTGCCGTACGCAAGGAAGGGGAAATATTATCCTTTAACATTCCTCTTAGATTATTGAATAAATTCCCGGAAAACTTAATTTGTGATTTTTGCTGTGTTTGCAAATAACTCTTTAAATCTTCCGCGCTTTCCATCTCTATAGAAGAATAAAGTTCCTGTAAAGCATCCTTGATTTCTTCCTTATCCCGGCTAAGCGCCATAGCCGCCTCGCCGAAAAGCACCGTCTCCATTTCCTTGGGAAGATTTATGTTTTCCGTCAGTTCTCTTAAAAATGCGGCATAGTTCCCTTCAAAGTCTACTGCCGAAAAATGTCCCTCTCCCGTGGAACTTCCCGCTTGTCCTGCCTCCTGTCCGTCTGCACGAGTTACCGCCGAAGGGTTAACCGGGTTTTTAACGGACATATCCGGAGTCACACGACTGTTGTGGACAGAAGGATCCGGGGTAAGAGGAGCAGATGTCACCTGTAAAATGTTTGCCATTTTTCCTCCCAAAGTGTAGAATTATCCAAAGCAAAACGAAATGTCGCACTTTCTATGCACGACTCTCGTAATGTATGCAAAGATGCTGTACCGAATTTTACCGGCAGCATTTGTCCGGAATAAAAAACATTTATTTACTCCGCAATACTTATATCGGCAAAAAGCTCGCCGATATAGTAGGGGAAGAAGGATATTTCCTATAAAATTTCTCTTTAGAAGGAAGTATACTCCATGTAATTCTCCTACGCAAGAAGCATTCCCCGGTGGGAATTTGTATAGTGTCGGAGAAGGGTTAAGATGAGAGCACGGATTTTTTTCGAGACTCATCGGAGAAGGCAGTGAGAATAAAGAAAAAAAACATTGTCTTAAGGAGGATAAAATGAATTTTTCAATAAGACCTGATTTCAATACTCGAGTTGACTATCAAACTCGTCAGGCATCCTTGGCAAAAAAGCCAACTGAACAGATTGACAACGTTCAGCAGGTAAACAAGGATACGCTATCTCTTTCCAGCGAGAAAAAGATAGATGATAAGAGCTTTGCGGCTGCTTTATCCAAGGCTACAGCTGATTCTTTGCGTATCGGCGCCTCGGAGAAAAGAGTGGCGGAGCTTCATCAGCAGGTGCAGGCAGGAACTTATCAGCCAAACGCACAGCGTATTGCAGAAAAAATTTTAGGCTACAGAGACTAGACGGAGCAAAATCATGACTATGGAGAATAAGAAGACCTGGGACAAACTTTTAACTGTATTTTCAGAACTTTCTCCCTTGCTCTCCGCTCTTTGTGATTTAGAAGACGCCTTGGCTGTTTCTGCAGCAAAGCAGTCTCAGGAAGAAATCGACACTTTGGTGAAGGATGCACAGGCAAGCATGCTTCGCTTTAAAGGCTTAGAAAAAAAACGGCTGGAATTGCAAAAGGAGTTGGGATTTCTTCCCGCTTCTCTTCCGGATTTTTTAGAAAAAGTACCGGAAGAAGACAACGAAGTATGGGCGGACAGTATTTCTGATTTACAAAAAAATCTAAGGCGTTTTATCGAGTCCAGAGAAAATGCCGAAAGAATATTGCAGGTTCGTATGGCTGACATTTCCCAAATTTTACAGGGAAAGACAGAGCCTACGAATTTCCGAAGCAGAAGGGCCTAGACCCTTCTTTCTTCAGCCTTTTTAAGGAGGATTTTATGATAAGGGCCACCTTCGCCGGCTTTGACACGGCACTCTCCGCAATGCGGGCAAATCAAAAAAAGCTGGATGTTGTAGGACACAATCTGGCCAATATGAATACGGAAGGATATACAAGACAGGAGCTGAAAACCTCCTCTGTGAACTATGAAAACCCAACCTCCTTCTATAATAACTCTAATGATGTAAATGTGGGTTACGGTGTTGCCATGGATGGAATGCGCCAGCTTAGGGATCAGTTTCTGGATAAGCAATACCGTGTTCAGAACGGTAGAGCCTCCTATGCCGAAGGAATCGGAGAATCTTTAAAAGCGCTTTCTCTTTTCTTAGATGAGACCAAAGTCGACGGAATTCGTGCTTCCTTTGACAATATTCAGAAGTCTCTTACCAATATGCAGGACCCCTCCAAGGTACAGGACCCTGTATACGAGGGAGAGCTGATGTCCAGAGTGCAGGCTATGACCACTCTCTTAAACTCCGCTGCCGAGAGTATCGTTCAGGCGGAAAAAAATGAATTTCATAAGATTGACGGAACCGGCACCTCTGAAAACGGTGCCATACAGAAAATAAATACCTTATTGGAAGAAATCGGAGACTTAAACAGCCGAATTAAAAAGAATCAGCTCTTAGGAAATTCCGCTCTTGAGCTTCTGGACGAAAGAAATAAGCGTTTGGACGAACTGTCCAAATATGTCCCCATCGAGACCGAAACATTTTCCGAAGAATACACAGTAGGAACCCCACCCCAAACCCGATACAGAATCTATAACTATGATTCCGCAGGAAATATCAAGGGAAGATCGGACTGGCCTGAGGATTTACGAGTAAATCTCGTATATCGGGACAGCAGCGCCGGAAACGGTGTGGAAACCAAGAAGATTACTTTGGTAAACGGTGCGATTGACGGAGATTTACAGGATGCAAAAGGAAGGCACTATAATGTAGGTAAGGTGGAGCTGGCTCTCCCCACACCTCCCGGAACTCCCCCGAAGCCACCTTACTCTCAGGATAATCCCCTTGATGTACAGTTAAAGTTTACAGGCTTCAACAAGAGAACTGCAACGCCGGGTACCTACTCTGCAGATAGCTTTACTACTGATAGCAGAGATGTCCGCTTCAGCTCCGGTACAGTACAGGCAAGCATGGATATGCTTTCCCGTTCTGCCGTAAGAGAGCTTGTACATGGTGGAGGAACCATTAATCTTGCAGACTTGAAGGCCAGCCATGAAATGACCGCGTACAGCTATGATTTCTACATGGGGAAACTGGATTTACTTGCGGAAACCTTTACCAAGAACATGAATGAAATCAATAAAAAGGGAAATACGGACTATACCAGGTCTCCCGCTGTGACCAATCCGAACCACATTTTAATGATTAATAAGGATAAGGCCGGTGGAAATGATCCCGGTGATGTAAAGGCATCCAATATCGGAATCTCTCGCGGTTGGGTAAACGGAACCACTCATATCGGAACCCGCGGATTTAGAAATAATCCCTCTACTACCAATCAGGGAGATACCACCGATACGGTTCTTGAAATGTTGGAGCAAATGATTTCTCCCATGATGAAGATGAACAACACCAAAACCAATTATGCGGATTACATGAACAACGTTTCTACCACACTGGCTACAGATGCCTATGCTAACAATAATTCTTATACCATAAACAAAACCGTCCTGGATGGTATAAATACCTCCCGTGACCAACTTTCCGGCGTAAGTTTGGATGAAGAGGCCGCAAATATGATGACCTTCCAATCCTCCTATAGCGCAGCGGCAAGGCTTATGACCACCTTAAATGATACAATTGAAACCTTGCTTGCCATCGGAAGATAAATTTGACAAACAGTTTTTGTTTACCCCCAAAAGGGCAGTGAGACAGACCTCCAATATTTGTAAGCCGATCACTTACAATTGTCTGCCTTCACTGCCCCCTTTCTATATCCCTGAAGTGCAATTCTATTGATTTTTCTTATTCTCTACTGTAGTATTTTTTTGTATAAAATAATCTGTTTCAGCTGGATTTAAGACAGTTATTTTCTAAAAAGGAATCGGAGGAGAATAGTATTGAAAATCCCATTTTTTCAAAAATCCGTACATGAAGAGGTACAGAAAAAAATAGAAAGGCTCCATCATGTCTTGCCCAACTGGCAGAGATATCTTTTGATGTGCACTGTCCCCTTCTATTTTATGCTCATCAGTCTCACTCAACAGGCACCGGGGGAGGTGCTTAAGGGTGTGGAAAATATTATCAGAGAGCCCGACATTCTGATTTCCGACTACTTTGTTGTCGGCGGAGTCGGTGCCGCTTTTTTCAATGCCGGCTGCCTTGCCATCATTTCTTTAGGAATTCTCTGCTTTACCAAGTCCGACTTTGACGGAAGCTGTATCGTAGCAGCTTGTCTTATGTTCGGCTTTTCTCTTTTCGGAAAAAACCTTCTGAACATCTGGTCTATCCTGATGGGCTATGTCGTATACGCAAAAGTACACCGTGTTCCGATTAAGAAGTACCTCTATATCGGTTTTTACGGTACAACACTCTCTCCTATTATCACGCAAATCATGCTGACGAAAACTCTGCCCTTCCACTGGCAACTGATTCTTGCTCTTTCGGTGGGTCTTATCATCGGCTATGTACTCGTTCCCATTTCTCTCCATACCAAGCATGCACACATGGGTTACTCTCTTTATAATGTCGGTTTTTCCTGCGGAATCATTGCAACAATTGTGACTTCCCTTATGAAGTCCTTTGGCGCAAAAATCGAATCAAGGCTTCTTTGGGATACCGGACACAGGCTCTTCGGCTTTAACAGCCTTCTTGCGCTTTTCTTAACACTCATTCTTCTTTCTCTTGTCATCGGGAGGGGAGAAACTCTTTCTTCCTACTTCGAGATGCTGAAAGAAAGCGGTGTGGGCGGTCCTGATTTCCTAAAAAAATACGGAGACTATCCTACCATTTTCAATATGGGCGTAAACGGTCTTCTGATGACGCTCCTCCTCTACTACACAGGAGGAGACTTTAACGGTCCGACCATAGGCTCCATCTTCTGTGTGGTCGGCTTCAGTGCCCTCGGAAAACACATCCGAAATATTCTTCCCGTGCTTATCGGAGTTATTATTGCAAGTTACCTAAAAATCTGGGACTTGGACGATCCGAGCTCTACGCTGACCTTGATTCTATCCACCACTCTCGCACCGATTACGGGAGAGTTCGGGATACTCTGGGGAATTGTGGCAGGCTTCCTCCACTCTTCCGTTGCTCTAAATGTCGGCGCGGTCTACAATGGAACAAATCTCTACAACAACGGCTTTGCAGGTGGAATCGTGGCCATCTTCCTGGTTCCGATTATCCAGTCCGTGCGTAGCCGTATGAAGCCTTCCGCACTTTATAAGAACGAAGGAGTAACAGGGACAGACAGTTCAAAGTAAGGGAAACTTCTATAGCGCGCAAAGGATATCATGATTTACTTCCTTATAAAATGCTCTCTGCAAGTCTTCATAGGAGTCTCCATACAGTTTAAGTAATACCATGAGCTTCGTCACCACCGCTTCCAGTGTCATATCATAGGCTTCCATAAGCTGGAAGTCTTTTTTTACCTTCTGTCCGACGCGATAAATCTCCATATTGGAGCCCTCGTTCATAACCTGGGTCGCCATGACAAGAACCTTTCCGGCCTCTTTCCACTTTTTCATCTCCTGATAGACGGTATCCAAGAGGGCATCGGGAATCCCTCCAACGCCGAAGCTCTCCATCACGATACAGTCATAGTTGGCAAAGAGGTAGGATAAAAGTTCCGGCCTTGTTCCGGGAATCAGCTTAAACACACAGACCGAATCGCTAATTTCCGGGAAAAAGCGAACCGGCTCCCTCTCCGGAATATAGGGAAGATAGCGAATGATTCTCCCATCCTGCACTCTTGCAAGAACGGGAAAATTTACACTTTGAAAGGCATTGAAGGAACGGGCCTGCATCTTCTTTGCTCTCGTGCCCGCGATGACATTTCCGTCAAAAACAAGCACCACATTTTCTGAATACTCATCCATAGCATAGAGAATACTGTCCCGTAAATTCACTCTCGCATCCGTACCCTCTTTTTCTATGGGTTGCTGCGATCCTGTTACGACAATCGGTTTCCTGGAATGTTGAATCATATAGCTGAGCGCCGCGGAGCTGTAGGCCATGGTGTCCGTGCCATGGAGCACTACAAAGCCGTCATAGCGGTCATAGTTTTCTTTTATCGCCTGTGCCAAAGCCGTCCAAATCCTTGGACTCATATTCGTCGAGTCAATATTACAAAGCTGGAAAACTTCTATCTCACAGAGGTCTTTTACCTCCGGTACATAATTCACAATTTCCTCGGCGGCAAGTCCGGGGCTTAATCCGTCTCCCGTTTCTTTGGAGGCAATGGTTCCTCCGGTTCCAATCAGTAGGATTTTTTTCATATTTTATTTATGCTCCTTCCCAAACCAGTCAGTTTATTACATCTTTTCCGCACTTTGCCAGAGCTCTCTATAGAAAACGATATTCTCTTATATTCTTTAAGCGAAATCCATACTATCACTTTTTTCTTCGCTTGAAAATAAAGGATTTCCCTCCCCTTAATCTTTTCACATTTCCCGGCAATATTACTTATACTTTCTGTAAATCTGAACGATATATAAGAGAATGATAGGCAAGAATATTTAGTTCTTATAAATTAGCTAATGGAAGAAACTTCCCGAAGGAGCGGGTAATTCATAAGGAGTAGAAAATGAGAGTTACAGCGAGAACCTATTATCAGGATTATGCAAAATCCGTAAATGATCTCCATTCGAAATTAAATAAATCTATGGAACAGGTCGGGAATGGGCGAAAGTTCAACGAAGCTAAGGAGGATCCCATTGCTTACTATGCCGGAAAGCGTATAGAAAATCAGCACACGGATGCCGATGCCAAAAAAACCATTATTGACGATGTAAAGAATCGTCTTTATCAGCAGGAAAAGGGTGCACTTAGTATCCAAGAGGATATGCGTGCGGTAAATACCCGCGTTATTGCTTTAAAAAATGACACAATGAACGCTGTACCGGGAACTGTAGCTACCTACGAGTCGGAATTTGTACAAAGATTAAACTCTATGGTCAATACCTTGAATTCCCAGTATGATAACTTCTATGTCTATGGAGGAAATGATATGACCACAGTTCCATTTTCCTTGCAGAAGGATTTGGATGGTGCTCCTCCAAGCATTACTTTGACCTATACGCACAAATTTCCGGGAGATCAAAAGGCAACGGAATTACATATGAAGTATAGCTTCGACGGAACCAATTATAAAAATGAAGTTTCCGGAAAAGACGGAGACGGAAATGCCTTAAATGAAGCGGACAGTATGAAGCTTATGCTTTCCGCAATGCGAGAGCAGGGAAGAATGAGTACCGGTTACGGCTCTCTTCGAGACCGCAGCACCTTACTGGACACCTATACAGGAGGTCTGAATATGATTACCGGTCTCTCCTCCGACAGCTTAAAGGGTCTTAGTGACAGTGATGCCATAAGTCGGATTAAGGGGGCTAGTAACGGAGCGGCAGTGAATCCTCAGGAAGATTCCATAATGAATTCTCCTGTAGCATTACTCTCGAAAGCAATCCTTACCTCTCATCAATATATTGATGCATTAAAAACCAACACGAATGTATCTACCGCAAAAGAGCGTTTTCATAAAGACATGTCCGAGTTTATCAATCAAAATGATGATTCGGAAGCCAGAGTCAGTGACACCTACCGTGTTCTGGGTATCAAGTATGCCGCTTTAGAGGCAACGCAAAAAACTCTGGATATTACTATGGATACCCTGCAGGCTGAGTACAGCTCTAAGCTGGCTATAGACCCCTATGACGCTGTAGTTAAGATGTATTCCTACCAATACAGCTATAATGCGGCCATGAAGGTCGGCGCAAACATCATGCAATCTTCTTTGTTTGATTTTGTGGGTAGATAAAAATGGTCATCTCTCAACAAACCTGACCAAATTTGTATTTGCTAATACCTTTAAAGAGGGAGGCGAGTATGGGACAAGTCTTAAAAATAAGCACTACGGACTTCAAAGCCATCCACCTCTCCATGGGCGGAAGGCTAGTCCCCTCTGATTTACTTGACGAAGCACGAGGGAGAGCGCTTCGCATTACTGCAATTGAAGCTCAAATGGCGGGAAAAAACGATGAAAGTTTCCAGCGAGCGGTAAATCTCAATTATCAAAGAGCAAGCCAAATGCGTTATAGGGCTGTTATGAGAAATACCGGCGGAAAAGGGATTAATCCTGCGACTTTACCCCTTACAAAGTCAAAGGCCGCTACCCCGAATCTCTATACCGCAAGCAATACGCAGCGCGCCGCAGCAGAGAGCTTGGAAGCCTATGCCTCAGGGCAGGCTTTAACACAGGAAAAAAATGCCGGCTATCTACAGGACCGGGGTGCCTTTGAGATGAGGGTGCAACAGGGAGATCTTACCTATCTTCCCGCGATGGATATGACCATCATCACCCAGATGCCGGAAGTAAAGTTTGAGTACACTGGAGATTTTATTTACTTTCCAAAAAACCCTGAAATGGGTGAAAACATGGATATAGTAAGCTAGTGTGGATTTTTCATTATTATTCTATGGAGGAAAATATGCAATTACATACCAAGGACTATGGTGATATTGATTACGAAGAAAAGGACTTGTTTTACTTTCCTGACGGGCTTTTCGGCTTCAGCCAGGTGCAGCACTTCCTGCCGCTTTGTTTAAACGAAGAAGAAGACTCTACCATTCTTCTTTTGCATGGAGTGG
>CAUTEL010000004.1:0-18920 GCA_963537185.1 uncultured Oribacterium sp.
TTATTGTATATATCTGGCAGTATGGCGGCTACATTATGTTGATTTATGTTACCGGTCTAACACAGATTCCTGGCGATGTCTTGGAGGCAGCTTCCATCGATGGAGCAAATGCCCTTCAGACTTTGTTCAAGGTTAAGATTCCGATGATTGCGTCTACTGTTACTATTTGTACCTTTTTGACACTTACCTCTGCTTTCAAGCAGTTTGATGTGAATATGGCTTTAACCAACGGTACCGGTTCTATTAAGAATTTCCTTGGGGCATATCTTTCCAACGGTACACAGATGTTGGCTTTAAATATTTATAATACCGCTATTGCGAAGAACAGCTATGCTCTTGCGCAGGCGAAGGCAGTTTTATTCTTCATTATCTTGGCTGTCATATCCTTGATTCAGGTACGAATCAGCAATAGTAGAGAGGTGGAAATGTGATGAATAAGACAAGAAAAGGAAATCATCTTCTAATAGGAATAGTGGGGACATGTATTGCACTATATATTCTTTTTCCCTTTTATCTGGTACTGATGAATGCGTTTAAAAAGCAGACGGATATTGTTGCCAATCCGGTAAGTGCAAACGGAGTTAGTATTTCCCAGCTTTTCAAGAACTTAAATGCTGTTATTAACAATTCGAATTTTAACTTCTGGTATGCTTTTGGTACCTCTACAGTGGTTACTCTTGTTTCACTTCTGCTTCTTGTTGTTTTGGGAAGTATGGCGGCATGGGTAATCAGCAGAAACAATAAGAAAGCTTGGGCGACTGCGATTTATATGGTTTTTATTGCGTCCATGATTATCCCCTTCCAGGTTGTTATGCTTCCGCTTGTAGCTACCTTCCGTGATGTGGGAAAATTCATCGGAATCAGTATGTTGCAATCCGTGCAGGGAATAGTTTTTGCGTATTTGGGCTTTGGCGGTGCTATGACCGTATTTATTTTAACCGGTTTCATTAAGGGAATTCCCTATGAACTTGAGGAAGCTGCCGCTATTGACGGCTGTTCTCCGGAGGGGACCTTCTTTAAGATTATTTTCCCGCTCTTAAGACCGATTATCACAACGGTTACAATCTTAAACGGAATGTGGATTTGGAATGACTATTTACTTCCATCCTTGATGCTTGGACAAAATGGAAAGGTGAAGACGCTTCCTGTTGCTGTACAGGCCTTTGTCGGCTCTTATGTTAAGCAGTGGGATCTCATTCTTTCAGCCGCTCTTCTTGCGATTTTACCGATGATTATTGTCTTTATCGTGGGACAAAAGCAGATTATGAGCGGAATGGTGGAAGGCGCAGTAAAGGGCTAAAAGAGGCTTCTAATGGCAAGAATTAAAGATATTGCAAAATTGGCAAAGGTAAGCCCCTCCACTGTTTCCAATGTTATTCACAAAAGAGTGAATAAAGTAAGCCCGGAAATCTATGCCAGAGTTGAGAAGATTCTGGAAGAAGAAAATTATGTTACCCACATGGGGGCTAGGATGCTGTCGAATAAGGGGTCAAAGCTCATAGCCCTTATTCTTGCGTATAAGAGAATAGAAAAGGAAAGTATTGTGGAAGATCCCTTTGTATCTTCCGTGGTCGGTGCAGTGCAACTTGCTCTGCAAAATTCCGGTTATTTTCTTCTCCTTTACAGTAATCCCGATATGGATGAGTGTGCGCGGATTTCCAAAGAGTGGAATGTGGAAGGGATTATTCTTCTAGGGGCAAAAAGAGAGGGCTACTATAAAATTCGGGAATTTCTTTCGGTTCCCGTGGTTTCTATTGATACACCTTTTTCCCGGGATGACCGCTCTTATGTGAATGTAGGTTTAGAGGATTTTAATGCAGCGAAGGAAATGACGCGCTATCTTCTATCTATGGGGCATAAGAAAATAGCTTTCTTTTCCTTGACCGAAGGAGGAGATCTTTTAGAAAGACGCTATATCGACAGTGAGCGCTATGCCGGTTATAAAGAGGCGATGGAGGAGGCTAAGCTTTCTGCAGGTTTATGGCACAATTTATCTTTCACGGAGCTGGAGAGAAAGAAGCAGTACCTTGCATTTTATCGGGAAAAATTCTTTCAAGCTACGGCCCTTTTTGTTACGGCGGACATCATGGCGCTGGAACTCATTCGTTTCTGTGAAGACCGAGGCATAAAGGTTCCGGAGGAGCTTTCCATAGTGGGCTTTGACGGTGTTAAACTCGGGCGGATTTTACATCCTATTCTTACGACCATGGAACAGGATAGTGCGGAAAAGGGAAGAAGAGCGGTGAAAGAGCTCTTATCTCTGATTAAAGTATCCTCTTCTATCTTTTCTTCCAAAGTGGAAAAAGAGGGAAGAAGACGAGGGGATTCGGAACGGGAAGATATGGAAGAAGACTGTGCTGAAAAAGAATATAACGATGCGGACCGGGCAGAGAGAGAATTTATTTGCAAGGATATTCGTCTTCCTGCAAAATTATTTATCGGGGAGACCGTGGCAAAGCTTAATTAAAATATAAAGGAGTTATGCAATGAAAAAAAACTGGTGGAAAGAAGCGGTTGTATATCAGATT
Organism: uncultured Oribacterium sp.; assembly: GCA_963537185.1. Classification (GTDB taxonomy): domain Bacteria; phylum Bacillota; class Clostridia; order Lachnospirales; family Lachnospiraceae; genus Oribacterium. The sequence goes on from CAUTEL010000004.1 coordinate 2,529, forward strand.
TATCCTAGGAGCTTCTGCGACAGCAATGGAGACGGAATTGGAGATTTACAGGGCGTTATTTCTAAGCTTGATTACTTAAAGGAGCTGGGGATTGATGTCATTTGGCTCTCTCCGGTTTATCGTTCTCCAAATGATGATAACGGCTATGACATTTCCGACTACGAAGACATCATGGAAGATTTCGGTACAATGGCGGACTTTGATGAACTTTTGAAGGAAGCACATGATCGAGGAATAAAGATTGTTATGGACCTTGTGGTGAACCACAGTAGTGATGAGCACGCCTGGTTTATAGAGAGTCGAAAAGATAGAGAAAATCCGAAGAGGAATTTCTACATTTGGAGAAAGGGACGAAAACTCAGCGAAGTTTCTCCGGAAGAAGCAGAGCATTTTCAATCGGATATTGTAGAATTTCAAGGAGAGAAATTACTGCCTCCCAATAACTGGGGATCTTATTTTTCAGGTTCTGCATGGGGATTTGATGAAAAAACGGGAGAGTTTTATTTGCACCAGTTTTCCAAGAAGCAGCCGGATTTAAACTGGGAAAATCCGGAAGTGAGAAAGGAAGTTTTTGAGATGATGAGTCGCTGGTGCGAAAAGGGAATCGACGGTTTCCGTATGGATGTCATTTCTTTGATTTCCAAGCCGGATGGTCTCCCGAGTCAGCCGATTCTTAAGGGCTCCGTTTATGGCAATGCAGGTGCTGTGTGTGCAAACGGGCCGAGGGTACACGAGTACCTAAAGGAAATGAATGAGAAGGTCTTATCTCGTTTTGACCTTATGACAGTAGGAGAGACTGCAGGAGTAACTCTTGAGGAAGCGAAAAAATATGCCAATTCCGAAGGAACCGAACTCAACATGGTCTTCCAGTTTGAGCATGTAGACTTGGATATCAACCCAAAATACGGCTTTAAGTGGGCAAAAGAAAAAATGCCTCTCGTTCCGCTAAAGAAGAATCTTGCAAAGTGGCAAAACGGCCTTCATGAGCTTGCCTGGAACAGTCTTTACCTTTGTAACCATGACCAGCCTCGTATTGTTTCGCGTCTTGGAGCGGAAAGCGGAGTGCTTCGCGAGCGTTCCGCGAAGTGTATCGCGACCTTCCTTCACATGATGCAGGGAACCCCCTACATCTATCAGGGGGAGGAGCTTGGGATGGTGAATTATCCCTTCAGCGCCCTTTCCGAGTTTAGAGATTTAGAAAGCATCAATGCTTTTTCGGAGCTTACGGAAAAGCTGCATTTAAGTATGGAAGAACTCTTTCCGCTAATCGCCCATAAGAGTAGGGACAATGCGCGGACGCCCATGCAGTGGGATGACACAAAAGAAGCGGGCTTCACAAGCGGAAAGCCTTGGATTGCCGTGAATCCCAATTACAAGGAAATCAATGCGAAGGAAGAGCTTGGCAGGGCGGATTCGGTGTTCCATTATTATCAGAAGCTGATTCAACTTCGTCACCAGTCGGAGCTGATTGTCTATGGGGATTTCCACCTCTTGGAAGAGGAGGATCCGGATCTCTTTATTTATGAGAGAAGCCTTGGGAAAAAGAAGCTCTTATGTGTTTGCAATGTTTCGAAAAATACACGAAGCTATAGCATTCCGGAGGAGTTCCTATGCGGAAAAGTTCTTATTCGAAATGTAGAGGGACAGGATGTCTTTTCAGGAGAACTTGCGCCGTACGAAGCCTTTGTTTTAGAAATTTAATTTCAGGAATAGATTGGAGTTAAGTAGATCTTCGTCTACTATCTTTCATGACTAAGAATAGCGTAAAATTGCTAAGATAAAAATGGATAAGAATAGAGTAAAAGGAGAAGAAATGAAAAAAGAATGGTGGCAGGAAAAAGTCGCATACCAGATATATCCGAAGAGTTTCCTGGATACGAAGGGAAACGGTATAGGAGACTTAAGAGGAATTATCGGAAAGCTCGATTATCTGAAAGGGTTGGGAATTGATATCATTTGGATTTCCCCTTGCTTTCTTTCCCCTCTTGCGGATCAGGGCTACGATATTGCCGACTACTATAAGATTGACCCGCGCTTCGGTACGAATGAGGACATGGATGAGTTGATTTCCGAAGCAAAGAAAAGGGATATGTATATTCTTCTTGACCTTGTGGTAAATCATTGCAGTGATGAGCATGAGTGGTTTAAGAAGGCAGTAGCCGATCCGAAGGGACATTATGCAAAATATTTTCATTTTGAAGAGGGAGTGGACGGCCATGCGCCGAACAATTGGAGATCTTACTTCGGAGGTTCTGTTTGGGAGAAGGTGGAAGGGACGGAGAATACCTACTATCTGCATCTCTTCCATAAGAAGCAGCCGGACTTAAACTGGGAGAATCCGGAAGTACGGGAAGAAATCTACAAAATGATTAACTGGTGGCTGGATAAGGGCATTGCAGGTTTCCGAATTGATGCGATTTTAAACTTAAAAAAGGTCTTTCCTCTCCGGGGCTATAATTTCCCGGCAGATAGGGAAGACGGCATGGCAAGCTGCCGCAATATGATTTATGCTGCAAAAGGAATCGGCGAATTTCTGGAGGAGATGCGCGACCGCTGCTTTAAGCCTCATCACGCGTTTACCGTGGGAGAAGTCTTTAATGAGACGGAGGAGCAGATTCCGGAGTTTATCGGGGAAAATGGCTATTTCTCTTCCATGTTTGACTTCCGGGCCCATTCCAGCGCACACTCCGAAATTGGATGGTTTGACGCGGCTACGGTTACCCCGAATATGTATCGCGATTGCTGTTTTCTTACGCAAAAGTTAGTAAATCCGGTCGGCTTCATTTCCACTATTATTGAAAATCATGATGAATCCCGCGGCGTAAACTTCTATATACCGAAGGAAGATTTGTCGGAAAAGGCGAAGAAATTCCTGGCTACCATGCAGATGATGCAAAGAGGCCTTCCTTTTATTTACCAGGGGCAGGAAATCGGTATGGAAAATATCGTGCTGGAAAATATTTCCACAGTGGACGATATTTCTACCATTGATGAATATGCACTCTGTCTGGAAGAGGGATTTTCCGAGAAGGAAGCACTCGCCATTGTGAACCGCTTCACAAGAGATAATGCGCGTACTCCGATGCAGTGGAGCAATGATGAAAATGCAGGCTTTACTAAGGGAAAGCCATGGCTTCCCGTGAATCCGAATTACAGAAGAATCAATGTGGCGTCACAGGAGCAGGATGAGGATTCCGTTTTGAGCTATTATAAGAAGCTCTGTGCCCTAAGAAAGAATCCGGAGTATAAGGAAACGATAGTTTACGGAGACTTTATACCCTTTATGGCGGAAGAAGACCGTCTTATGGCATTTTACAGAAAAGGAGAGAAAACAATCCTCGTCTTAGGAAACTACCGAAAAGAAGAACGGGAAATCGAACTCCCCTTCGAGGTGAAGAAAGTAATACTTTCGAATGCCGAACCTTGCTTTTCCGGGAAGAAAATACGACTGTCCGGATATGAGGCGACGATTTTGGAGCTGTAGCGAGAGCGTGCCTCCGTTACGGATAGATGCGGCATAATAGACCTTTAATTTATAAAGCTCGAAAAGTGACAGAGCATATCCGGAAAGAGTGAAGACACAATGTCTTCACTCTTTCTCCATTTTTAGAACATATTTTTTTTCTATTCTATGCCTCGTAAAGCGAAGAAAACTTTGCCGCCTTTGGAAACAAGGAGGCGAATACAGATTGTTTTAGGAGGTATAGATATGAATAGAGGGAGAAAATTTGCGGGACTGGTTTTATCGGCGATGCTCTTCGGAACGGTTGCCGGTGGCACGATGGTAGGGGTAAATGCTTTATCCGACCAGTATCGTTCGGAAGTCTTGGGACAGGCTTCCGACAATATAGGAAGCAGTCTTTTGGGCGAAAATGAGGCCAACAAGGAGGCACAAAGCAATTCTGTGCAGCAGATGAATTCTTCATCTAAAAATAATAGTTCGGAAGCGGGGGGAAGCGTTTCGGAGATTGCGAAAAATGCAATGCCGGAGGTAGTTTCCATAACGAATACCATTCGCTACCAGCAGTACGGGTACTCCATCTTTGGACAGAGCGGAGAGCAGGAAGCGGCTGCAAGCGGTTCCGGTGTCATTATCGGGAAGAATGATTCCGAGCTTCTGATCGTCACAAACAACCATGTGGTAGAGGACTCTACGGCTCTTTCCGTACAGTTTGTAGACGGAAAGTCCTATGATGCGGAGATTAAGGGGACAGACAGCAATGTGGACCTTGCAGTCATTGCCATTCCGCTTTCCTCTATTTCTCAGGATACTTTAAATAGCCTTAGTTTTGCAAAGTATGGAGATTCGGACAGTGTAAGTGTTGGAGATCAGGTGGTAGCTATCGGAAATGCTTTAGGATACGGACAGTCTGTAACCACCGGCATCATATCCGCTAAGGATAGAGATATTTCCACGAAAGGCGGAACAGAGTCAGGACTTTTACAGACCGATGCGGCAATTAATCCGGGTAATTCCGGCGGAGCACTCCTTAATATGAATGGTGAACTCATCGGAATCAATGTGGCAAAGTATTCCGACACAACGGTAGAAGGAATGGGCTATTCGATTCCGTCTAAAAAAGTAAAGGAAATTGTGGAAGGACTTTCCAAGAGAACCACAAGAGCGAAGGTTAGTCAGGAAGAAAAGGGTTATATCGGAATCCAGGGAAAAACCGTGGATAGCAGCATTTCCGAAGCTTACAATATGCCGGAGGGTATTTATATCTTTAAGCTCTTAACGGGAGAGGGAATCGACAACTCCGCCCTGCAGGAGAAGGATATCATTACGAAGTTTGACGGACAGTCTGTGGCAAGCCTTGAGGAGCTTTCCGGCCTCCTTTCCCGATATAAGGCAGGAGAAAAGGTGGAAGTCACGGTACAGAGACTTTCCGGAAAGGGAGAATATGAAGAAAAGACCGTTTCGGTAACTTTGGGAAAAAATAGTGAAACAGTAGAGAGAGGCTAAGGGTTCTTCCTCGAAAAATAGTAGAATTGTGATATCAAATGCGATAAAAAAGCTGTGTTATAGAAAGTGCTCCGTTTTCCGGAATGTGAAAGAATAGAGGGAAGAAAAATACACTTTCTCATAATACAGTTTTTTTATCTTTGCAATTGATTCATCCTATTGTATAATCGTCCCTATGATTAAGGACTATCAAAGACAATTAAACCAATTACAAGTGCTTTTAGATGCCGTGGTTTTGGCATTATCCTATAGCCTGGCATGGTATTTTGCGATAAAGAATCCGATTTTTCCCGAGGGACACGGAGTACTTTCTCCCGGGTTTTATTTTTCTGTGTTGATTCCGCTGATTCCGGCATATCTTGCTCTATATTGGATATTGGGGCTCTATAGACCGATGCGGACTATCCGCATGAAAACGGCTATTTTTCGTATTTTACAGAGTAATTCTATCGGGCTTCTTCTATCGGCAACCATTCTTTTTGCCTTTCGTAAAAGCGGATATTTTGAACATTAATCTACAAGAATGTTGGGCTTTTTCTATATTTTCTCTATATTTTTCACTTCTGCCGAAAGGTATTTTTTAAGGAAAATCCTTTCCTTACTCAGAAAGAACGGATTCAACCAAAAGCATATTATTTTAGTAGGCTTTTCTCCCGTCTCGGATCGCTTTATCGATCTTTGTAAGAAAAATCCGGACTGGGGGTATCATATTTACGGTATTGTGGATGATTTGGCGGAGACGGGAACTTCCTACAAAGATATTTCGGTTATTGGGAGAATTAATAGTCTCGATACTTTACTTTCCGGAAACACCATTGATGAAATTGCCATTACTTTACCGCTTGCAGCTTATGAAAAGCTTCCCGGTATTGTTTCTATTTGTGAAAAATCCGGAGTGCATACAAAATTTATTCCCGATTATCAGGATATTATTCATTCCAAACCTATAGCGGAGGATATGGACGGTTTACCGATTATCAATATTAGGAATGTTCCGTTAACCGATCCGATGAATGCCTTGCTAAAAAGAATGATTGATATAGTTGGAGCCTTGGTGGGCATCATCCTATTTAGTCCCTTGATGCTCATAGTGGCAGCTTTGATTAAGCTAAGCTCTCCCGGTCCCGTTATTTTCAAGCAGGAAAGAGTAGGGCTTCATAATCGGCCCTTTATGATGTTTAAATTTCGCTCCATGGGAGTGCAAAAGGATGAGGACGAAAAGAAGGCTTGGACAGTAGAGGGAGACCCCAGAGTTACCGGGATCGGAAAAATAATTCGTAAAACATCAATCGATGAGCTTCCTCAATTCTTTAATGTTCTTCGGGGAGATATGTCTCTCGTTGGACCAAGACCGGAAAGAACACAGTTTGTAGAAATGTTTAAGGAGCAGATTCCGAGGTATATGATCAAGCATCAGGTACGCCCGGGAATGACCGGTTGGGCTCAGGTTAACGGCTTTCGTGGAGACACCTCTATTCCGGGACGAATTAACTGTGATTTATGGTATATCGAAAACTGGAGTTTCGGCTTAGATATTAAGATTCTCTTTTTAACCGTATGGAAAGGATTTGTTAACAAAAATGCCTATTAATTTTATCGTGTTTTGTGGTAAGATACTCTATCATTCCGTGCGGATGTAGAGAAGAGGAGGTTAACTTTGGCATTAGAGCAGAATAGGGGAAGCAGAAGGCCCCACGGAGAACTGAATAAGACTGCGACTGAGAAGAAGACCGGAACTTTAGATATTGAGAAGGGGAAAGATGAACCACGAGCTTCCCTTAGAGAAGGAAAAAATAATGACATGCGTGCCGCTTCAGGAAGAGAAGAGCGCGGATATAACTACACGAAAAAGACTCCAGACTATTCTGATGAAAAGAGAGAGGGAAGAAGACGAATTGATCATCTGGATGTTTTACAGCTTAACTCTCCGAAGGATATAGAGGAGGAGCTGGAAGAAGTTTATCATCGGAAAGAAAAGAAGAAGAAATCTCGTTGGAAGAAAATTCTTCTTATTTCCGTTATTGAAATTTTAACCTTGATTCTCATTTTCTGCACGGCTTATGTTGTTCGTTACATGAATATAAAGCCGGAAGTACAGTTTAATATTAAAAATGTAAAGAACCAAAATATTGATGTAACAAAGCAGGAGCAGATGCAGGGCTACTGGAATATAGTGGTTTTTGGTGTGGACAGTCGTTACGGCTGAGTAGGAAGAGGGGCCAATGCCGATGTACAGATTATCGTTTCTATTGACCGAAAAACCGGAGAGGTAAAGCTGGCCTCCGTATTTCGTGATACCTATTTAAATCTGGGGGCAGGTTCCCGTTTTGCTAAGATTAATGAGGCTTATGCGGATGGCGGGCCGGAGCAGGCCGTTAAGGCGCTGAATAAAAATCTGGATTTGGATATTGAGCATTATGCGACATTTAACTGGCGCGCAGTTGCCGATGTTATTACCATGCTCGGCGGCGTGGATATCGATATTACGGAAAAAGAATTTAAATACATGAATGCCTATATTCATGAAACCAGCATTGAATCTAAAATCAATGTAAAGAATCCGGCAGCGGAATATATTAAGAAGCCCGGTATGCAGCACTTGGACGGTGTACAGGCGGTGGCTTATGCAAGACTTCGCTATATGGATGATGATTTCACAAGAACAAAGAGACAAAGAGAGGTTATTTCCCAGGTCTTAGCCAATGCCAAAAAGGCGGATTTGGCAACCCTGACCAATGTGATTGATACGGTGCTTCCGCAGATTGCTTTTAATGTGGATGTAGGAGATATCTTAGAGCTTGCGAAGGGAGTAAACCGTTATAATATAGTGGGCTCAGAGGGCTTCCCTTATGACTTGCGTACGCAAATGATGGGAAAGAAGGGAGACTGCGTTATTCCGCTCAGTCTTGCCTCCAATGTGACAAAGCTTCATAAATATCTCTTCGGAGATGAAGACTACAAACCGAGTTCTGCGGTTTGGACCTTCAGTGATAAAATTGTGTCCGATGCGCAAAGCTATAAGAATGGAAGCGCAGAGGAGAGTACGAAGAAAAAGTCCAAAAATGAGGATGCAGAAGAGGAGACTAGGGAATCGAAGAAAAAGAAGGACGAGTCCGAGTCGGAAACAAAGAAAAAGAAGGCGGAAACGGATGCTGACGGTAATACGATAGAAAGCACCAAGTCTTCGGAAACGAAATCCGGCAGCAGTACGGAGAGCAGTAAAGAGACGAAGTCCGGAAAAGGCACGGAAGAAAGTAAGACGCAAAGCACAGGACCGGAGTCCAAGACAAGCAGTGAGGAAACAAAGAAGAACACTGATGAAAGTAAAAAGTCTGACAGTGGAAATACTGTGCAGGAACCCAGTATTGGCGGAGGCCCCGGCAGTGCTAACAGTGGAGAGGATAGTAACGGCCCCGGAAAAATTGTAGATTAGTATTTTTGATTCCTTAAGGGAGTAATCAACTATGGAAAAATGAAGAAGTGTCGTATCGTAACGGCACTTTTTCTTGCAGAAAAGGGCTAAAAGAGAAGCGGAGAAAAAATGGAAAACTATGTTGGACGAGAAATGACAAAGGGAGAAAGAGAGTTCTACGGAATTGGAGAAAAAATCAGCCTTCTTTATTTGTTTTGTATTTTATTGATTTATCCGCTGTATATTCGGGACGGTTACTTCGATATTTTGCAGGCTAAGTTTTCTTATTTTTGGATCTCTTCCCTGACTTATGCGGCTGTAATGACAACTTTCGTCATTCTCTATTTCTTTACGGTAAAGAAGGAGATTAGAAATAAACTTATTTTTTCCCTCTTTTTCCGCATGGAGGGAGATAAGAAAAAGCCCTTCTTAATGACGGACCTTATCTTTTTAGGACTTGTTACGGTCTATTTGATTTCCATGCTTCTTTCCGGCTATATTTATGAAGGCTGGTGGGGAAGTACCGGAAGATATATGGGCTTCTTCCTTTGGTTTTTACTTTTTTTAAGCTATTTCTTTTTGACTCGTTTTTATCGTTTTAAGAAGATACATCTTCTTTTTCTCTCTTTCTCCGTTTTCTTACAGGCAAGTTGGGGTATCAGTGATTTTTTCTGGATGAATCTCTTTCATTTCTTTGATAAGGTGCAGAATAAATCTCTTTGGTCCACTTTTGCAGGCGGAGTCGGTAATATAAACGGGTATACCTCTTTGATGATTAGCTATTCCGGTCTTTTTGCAGGACTTTTCTTGGGGGAAAAGAAGGGAAGGTGGAGTATACTCTTCCTTCTGATGTACGCGTATACACTTATTGCCGCAATGTACGGGATGAGTGACAATGCGGTTTTTGCAATTTTTGTTCTTTTCCTTATCCTTCCGTTTTTCTGCTTTGGGAAAAAGGAACTTCTCTTAAATTGCCTTGATCTTTATGTCGCTTTTTTTCTCATTATGAAATTGGCTACATTTTTTATCTCCGATCAAAACAATTCTTATGTAATAGGGGATAAAGGCTTTTTTCTTCAGTTGGGTTATACGACCCTTCCCTTCCTTGCTATTGCGGTTTTGGGGATTATGAAACTGGCTATTGTAAAGCTTAAGGAAGATAGAATAGAGAGGATTTTGAAACCCATCTATATATTACTTGTTGCATTAATCCTTTTTACTGTGTTTTTTGTTTTCTACGATGCGAATAGTTCTCACCGCCTGTCTTTTTTAAATGATTATAGCAATTACTTCCGCTTCGATGATTACTGGGGTTCGGGAAGAGGCTTTATTTGGAAGATGGGACTGGACTTCTTTACCAAGAAAATGCCTTTTTGGCAGAAGTTTTTCGGCTATGGGCCGGACAGCTTCTATATGATTACAAACGATCACTATAAGCTGGAGATAAGTCAAAGTGCTTATCAGGCAATTGACAATATTCATAATGAATACTTGAACTTGCTTCTTACAGTCGGCATATTCGGATTGCTATCATACCTGCTCTTCCTTTTCTTTACTTGGAAAAGCTTATGGAGTAAGAGGAGCTGGGATGAAGAGGATAGCTTTTGTTTTACCGTTTTTCCCTTTGCCACAGGTCTTTCCCTTCTTTGCTATGCAGGGCAGGCAGTGATCAATATAGCGGTGCCGATAGTACTGCCGATTATCTTTGTTTTATTTTTCCTGGGACTTTCAAGCAAAGCCAATATGAACTAAAGGCGGGATATTTGTTGTAATCAAAGAGGCACCTCCGTTTATTTTTCGGAAGTGCCTCTTTGAAATTATATAGGAATATGGCTTTATTCGGATTATTCTATTTTTTTCTTATTTTTCCGGCTCAATTAATCCGTAGCTGTTTGCTTTACGCTTGTAAACGACATTGACCTTTCCGCTATCTCCGTTTAAGAATACAAAGAAGCTGTGTCCTAAGAGCTCCATCTGCAGACATGCTTCTTCAGCGGTCATGGGCTTTAAGTCAATCTGCTTGGTACGAACAATCTTGATTTCTTCTTCATCGTAGCTTTCCCGCTCCTCCAAAAACTCCGGAGTGAAGGAAGCGGCCTGATGTCTTGCTACCAGCTTATCCTTGTATTTTCTGATCTGTCTTTCCAAAACATCTACGACAAGGTCAATGGACTGGTACATATCTTCGGTGGATTCCTCGGCACGAATCACGCTGCCTTTTACAGGAATGGTGACTTCGATTTTTTGCATATCCTTCTGTGTGGAAAGGGTTACATTACAAGGTGTGTCGGCCTGGAAAAATTTATCAAGCTTTCCTAGCTTTTTCTCCACCATATTTTTCAACCCCTCTGTAAGACTAATAGTTCTTCCTGTAATGCTAAATTTCATAATCGAATCCTTCCTTTCTTTGTCTTTAAGAAGAGAGTTCTTCTTAAAGTCAGTATAGCATTTTCTATAAAAAATGGAAACTAGGATTTCACAGCATTTTCACCGCTTCTTCCTTGCTAAAGAGAGGGACTAATGGTAAACTCTATGAGTTATAGATATATACAATGCCATACTACTGCTGTATGGAGAAGGAGTATAGAAATGAAGCTTTTTGAGAAAATATTTGGAACACACTCGGACAGAGAGTTGAAATTAATAGAACCGAAGGTGGAGCAAATCCTTTCTTTACAGGGAACTATGGCGGCAATGTCTGATGAGGAGTTGAAGGCGCAGACCGGAAAGTTTAAGGAAAGACTTGCGGCAGGAGAAACTTTAGATGATTTGCTTCCGGAGGCTTATGCTACAGTAAGAGAAGCGGCAAAGAGAGTGCTCGGTATGGAGCACTTTAAGGTGCAGCTGATCGGTGGTGTGGTTTTACATCAGGGTAGAATTGCCGAGATGAGAACCGGTGAAGGAAAGACCTTGGTTTCCACTTGTCCTGCTTACCTAAATGCTTTAAAAGGTGAAGGAGTTCATATTGTTACGGTTAATGACTACCTTGCAAAGCGTGACTCGGAATGGATGGGGCAGGTACATCGTTTTCTTGGGCTGACTGTAGGAACGGTTTTAAATGAAATGTCTACGGAGGAGCGTCAGGCTGCTTATGCTTGTGACATTACCTACGTGACGAACAATGAACTCGGATTTGACTATCTTCGTGACAATATGGCGATTTACAAGAATCAGCAGGTTTTACGAGGTTTAAAGTACTGTATTATCGACGAGGTGGACTCTGTTTTAATCGATGAGGCAAGAACCCCTCTAATTATTTCAGGACAGTCCGGAAAGTCCACAAAACTCTATGAACTGTGTGATATTTTGGCGAGACAGCTTGAAAGAGGAGAGGAGTCTGCGGAGTTCTCCAAGATCAATGCCATTTTGGGAGAGGAGATTGAGGAGAGCGGAGACTTTATTGTTAACGAGAAAGAAAAGACCGTAAACCTTACCCAGCAGGGTGTGGAGAAGGTGGAGAAGTATTTCCATATTGAAAATCTGGCTGACGCGGAGAATCTGGAAATTCAGCATAATATTATTCTGGCTCTTCGTGCCAACTACTTGATGTTTAAAGATAAGGATTATGTGGTAAAGGATGACGAGGTTTTAATCGTTGATGAATTTACCGGTCGTATTATGAACGGTCGCCGTTACTCCGACGGTCTTCATCAGGCAATTGAAGCGAAGGAGCATGTAAAGGTAAAGAGAGAGTCCAGAACTCTTGCAACCATTACCTTCCAAAACTTCTTTAATAAATTCACGAAAAAAGCCGGAATGACCGGTACGGCGCAGACGGAGGAGAAAGAGTTTAGAAACATTTACTCTATGGATGTTATCCAGATTCCGACGAATAAGAAAGTGCAGAGAGACGACCTGGACGATGCGGTGTATAAGTCCAAGAAGGAAAAGTTCCAGGCGGTTGTGGATGAAATCGAAGCAATCCACGAGACCGGTGCTCCGGTGCTGGTAGGTACCATTGCTATCGAAACCTCCGAGCTTCTTTCCGCTATGCTTAAGAAACGCGGCATCAAGCATAATGTTTTAAATGCAAAGTTTCATGAACAGGAAGCTGCGATTGTAGCGGAAGCCGGTGTGCACGGTGCGGTAACTATCGCGACCAACATGGCCGGTCGTGGTACCGATATTAAGCTGGATGAGGAAGCAAGAGCCGCAGGCGGTCTTCACATTGTGGGTACGGAGAGGCATGAATCCAGACGTATTGACAATCAGCTCCGCGGTCGTGCGGGAAGACAGGGAGACCCGGGACAGTCTCAGTTCTTCCTTTCCCTGGAAGATGATTTGATGCGTCTTTTCGGATCCGAGCGTTTGATGGGGATGTTTGAGGCTCTCGGAGTTCCGGACGGAGAACAGATTCACCACAAGATGCTTTCCAATGCCATCGAGAAAGCGCAGCAGAAGATTGAGTTAAACAACTACGGTATCCGTGAGAATCTTCTGAAGTATGATGAAGTGAACAACGACCAAAGAGATGTGGTATATGCGGAAAGAGAGAAGGTACTCGAAGGAGACAATATGCGTCCTCTCATTACCCGCTTTATTACCGATATCGTGGATTTCTATGTCAATGAAAATATTGTAGATAGCGACAGCCCGAAGGACTGGGATTTCCAGGGCTTAAACGATACTCTGATGCAGATTATTCCGTTAGGAAAGCTGAGTTTTACCGAGGAAGAATTTGAGCATTTAACCAGAGACGAGCTTGCACAGAAGCTGAAGGAAAAAGCTATCCGTCTTTATGAAGAAAAGGAAGCGGAATTCCCGAATCCGGAGCAGATGCGAGAAGCGGAGCGTGTTATTCTTTTAAAGATTATGGATCAGAAGTGGATGAGCCATATCGATGATATGGATATCCTCCGTGACGGAATCGGATTGCAGGCATACGGCCAGAAGGATCCTCTTGTAGAGTATAAGATTGCCGGATATGAGATGTTCCAGGAAATGATGCGAAGCATTCAAGAGGAAACTATTCGTATGCTCTACCGAATCAAGCTGGAGCAGAAGGTAGAGAGAGAACAGGTGGCTAAGCCCTTAGCGACAAATCGTGATGAATCCGCGGTAAGAGCACCAAAGACGAGGGAAGGCAGAAAGATTTATCCGAATGATCCCTGTCCTTGCGGATCCGGAAAGAAGTATAAGAACTGTCATGGACAGAGTATTTATCAAAAAGAGAAGTAATAACGATTTAGGAGTAAGAGAATAATCGGGAACAAGAAGGAAAGGAGCCTCTGTGATTGAATTTGAGCAATTCAAGTCCGAACTGAATACAAAGGAAGAGCCGCTTAAACAATTAGAGCAGGCTCTGGATTTGGAAAATAAGAAAAAAAGAATTGCAGAGCTGGACAGAATGATGGAAGAGCCGGATTTCTGGGCGGATGCGGAAAAGGGAAATAAGCTGTCTACGGAGGCAAGCCATTTAAAGGATGAGGTGGAAGGCTTTTTAAAGCTGAAGGAAGACTACGAGGATATCGATGCCTTAATTCAGATGGGAAAAGAAGAAGAGGATGCCTCCGTGATTCCGGAAATCAAAGAGATGCTTGCCCGTTTCACGGAAGAACTGGAAAACATGAACACGACGCTTCTTCTTTCGGGAGAGTATGACAGTATGAATGTCATTCTCCGCTTAAATGCCGGAGCAGGCGGAACGGAAGCAAACGACTGGGCGGGCATTCTTTACAGGATGTATACCCGTTGGGCGGAGAGACACGGATTTTCCGTAAAGATTCTGGACTATCTGGACGGTGATGAGGCCGGAATCAAGTCTGTCACCATGGAAGTGGTAGGGCAGTATGCTTACGGATACCTTCGCTCGGAGTCGGGGATTCATCGACTGGTACGCATTTCTCCCTTCAATGCGCAGGGAAAGAGGCAAACCTCCTTTGTTTCTTGTGATGTCATGCCTGATATTGAGACGGATATTGATATTGAAGTAAGAGAAGAGGATATCAAGATGGAGGTCTTTCGCGCCTCCGGTGCCGGCGGACAGCATATCAACAAGACTTCTTCGGCAGTTCGTTTAATTCATATTCCGACGGGGTTTGTGGTAGCCTGTCAGGAAGAGCGTTCGCAGATACAAAATAAAAATAAGGCAATGCAGATGCTGAAGACAAAGCTTTATTTAAAGGAAAAAGAGGAGCAGGAAGCAAAGCTTGCCGGAATTCGCGGAGAGGTAAAGGACAACGGCTGGGGCTCCCAGATTCGTTCCTATGTTTTACAGCCATACAGGATGGTCAAGGATCTTCGTACAGGAGAAGAGACGGGAAATACCGATGCGGTGCTGGATGGAGATATCGATCGCTTTATTACGGCATATCTTAAGTGGATGCAGCTGGGATGCCCGGATAGAAAGGTTGCCGGAAATGATTAGTGCAAAATTTTGCCAAGGTAATTTTTGCATTATGAACAGGAGATTCGGAAAAATCACTGTGTTTTAAAAATACACAATAGATAGAGAAAAGGGGTGGAGGCATGAAGATTGCCATTATGGGATTCGGAACAGTCGGATCCGGAGTGAAAGAGGTTTTAGAGTTAAATAAAGAGCAAGTAGAGAAAAAGGGCGGAGACAAGATTGAAATCAAGTACATTCTTGCCAGAAGAGAGCAGATTCCCGGTGTTCCCGATGAACTTGTCACCACGGATTTTTCCGTCATTGAAAATGATCCCGAGGTGGAACTTGTGGTGGAAGCCATGGGAGGTATCCACCCTGCTTATGAATATATCATGAGCTGCCTGGAAAAGGGAAAGCATGTGGTAAGCTCCAATAAGGCGGTTGTGGATGCCTGCGGATCGAAGCTTTTGCGTACGGCGAAGGAGCACAACTGTAATTTCTATTTTGAGGCTTCCGTTGGGGGCGGTATTCCGGTTATTCGTACTCTTTATCACAACTATGCCGGGGAAAAGGTGACGGAAATCACCGGTATTTTAAACGGTACCAGTAACTTTATTTTAAGTAAAATGAAGGACGAGGGCTCCACTTTTGCCGATACCTTAAAGGAGGCACAGCGCCTCGGCTATGCGGAAAAGGATCCGTCTGCCGATGTAGACGGCTTTGATACCTCCAGAAAGACGGCTATCCTGCTTTCCATGTCCTCCGGCATGCGCTGCCGTCATGAGGACATTCACACGGAAGGAATCCGGGAAATCACGGATATGGATATGGCTTATGCAAAGCAAATGGACTGCCACATCCGCCTTTTGGGTTCCGTGGAAACTGTGGAAGATAAGTTTTTTGCCTATGTTGCGCCTATTATGGTGGGAAAGGATGATCCGCTTTACTTTGTAAATGGAGTATATAACGGTATTCGTATTGTGGGAAATTGTCTGGGAAATACCATGCTTTACGGAAAAGGCGCAGGGAAGCTTCCGACAGCCAGTGCAGTGGTTTCCGATATTATTGCGGCGGCAAGGCATAAGAATCATTTTCAGGGAATCGGCTGGTCGGAGAAGATGATTGAAATTGAGCCGATGGGCTCCAATGCCTTCCGGTATTTTCTTCGTATTGAGGGAACAGCTGAGGGGATTCAGAAGGAGCTTAAGTCTTACTTCCTGGATGGGGGAGAAGCGCTTAAGCCAATCGTACTGGAGGGCAGACAGGACGAGTTTGCTATCGTATCCGACATTTTATTTGAAGAAGATTTCTTGGCAAGGCTCAGAGGCTTTGAGGAAGAGACGGGAAGAAGAGTCTTCCATTTCATTCGTATGAAAGGGATGACGGAGGAATAAAGAGATAGGGGCTGTAAAAAATCAAAATAGTTTTCTAAGCAATATAGGTCTGAATTTGGGGCTCAGACTACCCCTCATTCAGACCTATATTGCCGAAAATCTATTTATTATTTTGATTTTTTACAGCCCCATTTTTCATAAAGAATATAGAGAGAAAGAAATAAGAGAACGGAAGTTTTGCTCCGGGGTATAGTTCCTAAAGGAATTTGCCGGACAAAATAAGCCAAGAGGAAGAAATAATGGAAATTTGGGAAAGCAGAAGTGAAGCGGAGAGCTTTCAGCTTGCGAGGAG
>CAUTEL010000005.1:0-18257 GCA_963537185.1 uncultured Oribacterium sp.
GAACTCTGTAATGCACGCAGAGTTCTTTTTTGTTATAAGGGAAGGTGACGATGAAGGTTTTACTTCGACTGAAAACTCGGCAGATTATGGATGGAGAGGAAGATGGCTTTTCCGTTAGTAATAAAGCGATTTTACTATCGAGGGGGGATAGCTTTCTCCTCAGTTATTTTCAGGAAAATGTACACCATTCTTTGGAATTTTTTCCGAAGGAAAAGAGGGTGGTGATGATGAGAAATTGGAAGGATAAGCAAAGAGTGGAATATCACCCCGGACTAAGGTGGTCCGTGGACTACGAGACAGAACTCGGAACCTTGCCGCTTTCCTTCGATACACGCTCTGTGGAATTTCTATATGAAGAATTTTCTGCGGGCAGGGCAGAGATACGACTATCCTATTTGCTTTATCAATTCGAGCAATTGGTGGCGGATACGGAACTCTCCATTGCAATTTTCCCGATGAAAGGGTAGAATAAATTCGTTATTCTGTCTGTGGATATATCGACTTCACGGAAAAAGAAGGGTTTATGCTTTTCGCCGAATTAATCGGAATTCCGGAAATCTCATTTGAGAGAATGAGTGTTTGAACAGTAAAACCCTCACGAAGTAAGACGGACAGAGGCGTGACATCCGGTAAAATATAAAATTGAAAGAAGAGGTTGTTTTTATGTTGCTTGCGATTTCGGCTCAAACGGTGTTCTCCATACTTTTGACAGTGCTGATTATTCTTTTTGCTGTCCTTCTGATTCTTTACTTCTTGGGTCGGCGTTTGCAAACGAAACAGGCTATGCAGCAGCCCTTGCTGGAAGCGAATACAATGGAAGTCTCCATGCTTATTATTGATAAAAAGAAAATGCGGGTAAAGGAGGCGGTGTCCGCAGGTCTTCCCGAGCAGGTAGAAAAGGAAATGCCCGTATATGCCCGGCTGACGAAGCTACCCATCGTAAAAGCGAAGGTAGGTCCCAGAGTACTGACCCTCATGTCGGACCCGAATGTCTATGAGCTTCTTCCTCTTAAAAAGGAAGTCAAGGTGGCTGTTTCCGGCATTTATATTCGTTCTATTAAGTCGGTTCGCGGAGGGGCGGTTCCTGAACAACCGAAGAAAACGGGATTTTTGGCCAAGCTTCGTGGAAAAGCGGAAAAGGCGGTTAAGGAGAATCGTACAGTACAGGGGAAAAAATAAAATCATAGTCTTTTCTTCCAAGATAAATCATATTCATAAAGTGCTCCTATGGAGCAGGAAAAAAGCATATTAAAAAGCAAGGTTTTTACAAAACTATTCCTTGACAAGGCAAAGGCAAAAATGTTAGTATGAAGTTTGCTTATTCGGCAGACATAGGGCAAACTATGCCCTTTTTCCGTTCTTCAGAAATACTTTGCCGAAAGAAAGTGAACGAATCGTCAATTTTTACAAGAAAAGGATAACCCAACAAGAGCTTTGAAGATATCTGCATATCTGATTCCCCTGTAGGGTGCTTTTTATTGTGAATTCTCAGCAAAGAGACGGGTGGTCTCGGATATTAGGGGTGAACGGTCGATGAAAAAAAGCAAAATGCATCCGGTGAGAACCGGGAAGAATCTCAGAATGACTTTCTCTCGTAGTAAGGAAGTTCTTGAAATGCCAAACCTCATTGAAATCCAAAAGGATTCCTATGAATGGTTTTTGCATGAAGGCTTAAGGGAGGCCTTTGATGATATATCTCCCATCCAGGACTTTGCCGGTCATTTGAGCTTGGAGTTTGTAGACTTTAAGCTGGTGAAAAGCGAAGCAAAATATAGTATAGAAGAATGTAAGGAAAGGGATGCAACCTATGCAGCCCCTCTTAAGGTAAAAGTTCGCCTCTTTAATAAAGATAAGGAAGAAATCAATGAACATGAGATTTTCATGGGTGACCTTCCTCTTATGACCGAGAACGGTTCTTTTGTTATCAATGGTGCGGAGCGTGTTATCGTATCACAGCTGGTTCGTTCCCCCGGAATTTATTACGGAGTCGATCACGATAAGGTGGGTAAGGAGCTCTACAGCTGTACTGTAATTCCCAATCGTGGTGCATGGATTGAGTATGAGACGGATTCCAACGATATCTTCTTTGTTCGTGTGGACAGAACGAGAAAGGTACCGGTTACGGTATTCATTCGTGCCCTTGGTGTCGGCTCCTCCAAGGAGATTTTAGATCTTTTCGGAGACGATCCCAAGCTGCAGGCTTCTCTCGAGAAGGATCCTTCCGAAAATTATCAGGAGGGTCTCTTGGAGTTGTACAAGAAAATTAGACCGGGTGAGCCTCTTTCCGTAGACTCTGCGCAGTCTCTCTTAAATTCCATGTTCTTTGACCCGAGGCGTTATGATCTTGCAAAGGTGGGAAGATATAAGTTTAATAAGAAGCTTCATCTGAAGAACAGAATCAAGGGACATACTCTTGCAGAGGCTGTATATTCCACTGAAACCGGTGAGCTTTTGGCGGAAGCCGGAACGATGGTGAGCAAAGAGCTTGCCACGGCTATTCAGAATGCTGCAGTTCCCTTCGTTATGATTGATGGACCGACTCGTACTGAAAAAGTACTTTCCTCCATGCAAGTAGATATTAGATCCTGGATTCCGGAGGAGATTAATCCTGAGGAGCTTGGAATAAATGAGTTGGTTTATTATCCTGCACTCAAGGAAATCCTTGAGGAGTTTGGAGATAAAGGAACGGAAGCTTTGATTGAGGCTATCCGAAAGAATATTCATTCTCTGATACCGAAGCATATTACCAAGGAGGATATCTTTGCTTCCATTAATTATGCTTTAAACATTGATGAAGAAATTGGAACGGCAGATGATATCGATCACCTTGGAAATCGTCGTATTCGTGCGGTTGGAGAGCTTTTACAGAACCAGTACCGTATTGGATTATCCCGTATGGAGAGAGTGGTAAGAGAGAGAATGTCCACACAGGACATTGATGAGATTACCCCTCAGTCCTTAATTAATATTAAGCCTGTGACGGCAGCGGTAAAGGAATTCTTCGGATCTTCCCAGCTGTCTCAGTTCATGGACCAAAACAACCCGCTCTCCGAGCTTACCCATAAGAGAAGACTTTCCGCACTTGGACCGGGCGGCCTTTCCAGGGATCGTGCAGGCTTCGAGGTGCGAGACGTACACTATACTCACTATGGAAGAATGTGCCCTATCGAGACACCTGAAGGACCGAACATCGGACTGATTAACTCTTTGGCATCCTATGCAAGAATTAATGAGTATGGTTTTATTGAGGCGCCTTACCGTGTTGTAGATAAAACGGATAAGGCGAATCCCGTTGTTACGGATCAGGTAGTTTACCTTGCTGCGGATGAGGAAGATACCTTTGTCGTAGCGCAAGCGAACGAGCCTTTGGATGAAGAAGGACATTTTAAGCATGATAATGTTTCCGGAAGATACAGAGATCAGACTTCTGCCTTCCCGAAAGCCAGCATTGATTTAATGGATGTATCCCCGAAGATGGTTTTCTCCGTGGCGACTTCCATGATTCCCTTCCTGCAGAATGATGACGCTAACCGTGCCCTCATGGGATCCAACATGCAGCGTCAGGCGGTTCCGCTTCTTACTACCGAGTCTGCTGTAGTGGATACCGGTATGTCCAATAAGGCGGCTGTTGACTCCGGCGCCTGCGTAGTGGCGAAGAACAGCGGAGAGGTTACTCTTTCTTCCTCCTCAAAAATCGTTATTAAAAGAGATAAGGACGGGGGATATGATGAATACAAGCTGATGAAGTTTGTGCGCAGTAACCCCAGTAACTGTTATAACCAAAAACCGATTGTAGATACTCATGACCATGTAGAAGCAGGTGCTGTCATTGCGGACGGTCCCTCTACAAAGAATGGTGAGATTGCCTTGGGAAAGAATCCGCTTATCGGATTTATGACCTGGGAAGGCTATAACTACGAAGATGCTGTTCTCCTTTCCGAGAGACTGGTGCAAAACGATGTATATACTTCCGTGCATATTGAAGAGTATGAATTGGAAGCAAGAGATACTAAGCTCGGACCTGAGGAAATCACTTCCGATGTACCGGGCGTCGGTGATGAAGCATTAAAGAATCTGGATGAAAGAGGAATTATTCGTATCGGTGCCGAGGTAAGAGCCGGAGATATTCTGGTAGGAAGAGTGACTCCGAAAGGAGAAACCGAGCTTACGGCGGAAGAACGCTTACTTCGTGCCATCTTCGGTGAGAAGGCAAGAGAAGTAAGAGATACCTCCTTAAAAGTTCCTCACGGTGCTTATGGTACGGTTATCAATACCATGGTATTTACCAGAGAGAACTCTGACGAGCTTGCACCGGGAGTTTCTCAGTCTGTTCGTGTTTACATTGCACAGAAGCGTAAGATTGGCGTAGGAGATAAGATGGCAGGTCGCCATGGAAACAAGGGTGTAGTTTCCCGTGTGCTTCCTGTTGAGGATATGCCGTATCTTCCGAACGGTCGTCCTTTGGACATTGTATTAAATCCGCTCGGTGTGCCTTCTCGTATGAACATCGGGCAGGTGCTTGAATTACACCTTTCACTGGCTGCAAAGGCGCTGGGCATTGATGTGTCCACTCCGATTTTTGACGGTGCAACAGAGGTAGATATTCAGCAGACCCTTTTACTTGCAAATGATTATGTTAACTTAAGCTGGGAAGAGTTTTCTGAAAAGCATAAGGAAGAACTTAATCCTGAAGTTTATGAGTACCTTGGCTCTCACCTTGAGCATAGAAAAGAGTGGCAGGGAGTGCCTATCGGCATTGACGGAAAGGTTCAGCTCCGTGACGGAAGAACGGGAGAGGCATTTGACGGCCCGACATCTATCGGCTTCATGCACTACTTAAAGCTTCACCACTTGGTTGATGATAAGATTCACGCCAGATCCACAGGCCCGTACTCTCTTGTAACACAGCAGCCGCTTGGCGGTAAGGCACAGTTCGGTGGCCAGCGTTTCGGAGAGATGGAGGTTTGGGCACTGGAGGCTTATGGCGCCGCATACACCTTACAAGAGATTTTAACCATGAAGTCTGATGATGTTGCAGGACGTGTAAAGACCTACGAAGCCATTATCAAAGGACAGAATATTCCGGCTCCGGGTGTACCCGAATCCTTTAAGGTTCTTCTTAAAGAAATGCAGGCTCTTTGCCTTGATATGCAGGTGCTGGATGAAGAGCAGAATGTAGTAGAGATTACGGAAGATCTCTATGATGCAAACCAGGATATGCACAGACTCCTGTCCGGCGGTGATTATCGCACGGAAAAGCAGGAGAACTTCGGTGCATTAGGTTATATAAAGCAAGAGTTCAAGGATGGAGAATTAGTGGATAGCGATGAGGAAAATGATACTGTAGAAGAGCTTTCCGATGCGGATGCGGAGGAATTTTTCGAAAGCATCGCTTCCGGCTTAGCAGATGATGGTGAGGATGAGTAGAGGAGGAAAGATGGCAAACTTTCAAAATGGAAACGAGCCGGTACAATTTGATTCCATAAAGATCGGTTTGGCTTCTCCGGAGAAGATCCTAAGTTGGTCTTTCGGGGAGGTAAAAAAGCCGGAAACCATTAACTATAGAACCTTGAAGCCGGAGAAGGACGGATTGTTCTGTGAAAGAATTTTCGGACCGGTAAAGGATTGGGAGTGTCACTGCGGAAAGTACAAGAAGATTCGCTATAAGGGCGTGGTTTGTGATCGATGCGGAGTAGAGGTGACCAAGTCTTCCGTTCGAAGAGAAAGGATGGGGCATATTAAGCTTGCCGCACCTGTTTCCCATATTTGGTATTTTAAGGGAATTCCGTCCCGTATGGGCCTTATCTTGGACATTAGCCCGAGAATATTGGAGAGAGTACTTTACTTTGCCTCTTATGTAGTTTTGGATCCGATGGAGACAAGCCTAAGCTATAAGGAAGTGCTTTCCGAGAAGGAATATAGGGATGCAATAGAACAGTACGGCTATGGAAATTTCCGTGTAGGAATGGGTGCTGAAGCGGTTTATGAATTGCTTTCCCGCATAGATCTCGAGAAGGAATATACTGCTCTTCGTTCCGAGCTGGACAATTCCTCGGGACAGAAGAGATCCAGAATCGTGAAGAGACTGGAAGTGGTAGAAGCCTTCCGCTCTTCCGGAAATAAGCCGGAATGGATGATTCTCACGAATCTTCCGGTTATTCCGCCCGATTTAAGACCGATGGTACAGCTTGACGGTGGACGTTTTGCAACCTCCGACATCAATGATCTGTATCGCAGAATCATCAATAGAAATAATCGTTTGGCCAGACTTTTAGACCTCGGAGCACCTGAGATCATTGTTCGCAACGAAAAGAGAATGCTGCAGGAAGCGGTAGATGCTTTAATTGATAACGGTAGAAGGGGACGCCCTGTTACAGGTCCCGGAAATCGTGCTTTAAAGTCTCTTTCCGATATGTTAAAGGGTAAGCAGGGCCGTTTCCGTCAGAACCTCCTCGGAAAGCGTGTTGACTATTCCGGCCGTTCCGTTATCGTAGTAGGGCCTGAGCTTAAGATTTACCAATGCGGTGTACCGAAGGAAATGGCTATTGAGCTGTTTAAGCCCTTTGTTATGAAGGAGCTGGTAAATACCGGTAAGGCACATAACATTAAGAATGCCAAGAAAATGGTAGAGCGTCTGGATGACGGTGTATGGGATATCCTAGAGTATGTGATTAAAGAGCATCCGGTTATGTTAAACCGTGCTCCGACACTTCACCGTTTAGGTATTCAGGCCTTTGAGCCTATTCTTGTTGAGGGTAAGGCTATCAAGCTGCATCCGCTTGTTTGTGCAGCCTTCAACGCCGATTTTGACGGAGACCAGATGGCCATTCACCTTCCTTTAACACAGGAAGCTCAGGCGGAGTGTCGCTTTATGCTCCTTTCTCCGAACAACCTCTTAAAGCCGTCAGACGGTGGTGTGGTTGCCGTTCCTTCACAGGATATGGTACTTGGTGTGTATTATCTCACGCAGGAAAGAGAGGGAGATACCGGAGAAGGCATGCTCTTTAAGTCCGTAGATGAAGCAATCCTTGCTTATGAAAACCATTTTGTGACCTTACATGCCAAGATTCGTTGTAAGGTAAGAAAAGAATGGGTTTCCGAAGACGGTGAAAAAGAGATGCTGGAAGGCATTATCGAGACCACTGTGGGAAGACTGCTTTTCAATGAGATTATCCCGCAGGATTTAGGTTTTACCGACCGTTCTATTCCGGAAAACAGACTTCTTCCCGAGATTAACTTCCTCGTGAAGAAGAAGAACCTGAAGCAAATTCTGGAAAAGGTAATGGATGTGCACGGAGCAATGCAAACCGCACTGACTCTGGATGATATAAAGGCTATCGGTTATAAGTATTCCACGAAGGCTGCCATGACGGTATCCATTCATGATATGACTGTTCCCGCAACAAAGGAAGAGCTTCTGGAAAATGCGCAGAAGACGGTGGACAGGATTGCCAAGAACTTCCACAGAGGACTGATTACCGAGGAAGAGCGTTATAAGGAAGTCATCGAAACATGGAAGAATACGGACGATCAGCTTACCCATGACCTTTTGACCGGTTTGGATAAATACAACAACATCTTCATGATGGCCGACTCCGGAGCTCGTGGATCCGATAAGCAGATTAAACAGCTTGCCGGTATGCGTGGACTTATGGCAGATACAACAGGTAAAACGATTGAACTCCCGATTAAGTCCAACTTCCGTGAAGGACTGGATGTTCTAGAGTACTTCATTTCCGCGCACGGTGCTCGAAAGGGACTTTCCGATACCGCTCTTCGTACGGCCGACTCCGGTTATCTTACAAGAAGACTGGTAGACGTTTCTCAAGATCTGATTATTCGTGATTTGGATTGTGCTGAGGGAAGAGATACGATTCCCTCTATGGAAATTACAGAGCTGGCCGATGATCAGGAGAAGATTGAATCCTTACAGGAAAGAATTACCGGTCGTTTCCTTGCGGAAGATATTATCAATCCGGAGACCGGAGAGATAGTGATCAAAGCAAATCACATGGTCACACCGAAGCGAGCTTCACAGGTTATGGATGCTCTTTCCAAGATGGGAAGACAGTCCGTAAAGATTCGTACGGTATTGACTTGCCGTTCGAAGTCCGGAATTTGTGCGAAGTGCTACGGTGCGAACCTCGCAACCGGAAAGCCGGTTGAGGTGGGCGAAGCAGTTGGAACCATTGCCGCACAGTCTATCGGTGAGCCCGGAACACAGCTTACGATGAGAACCTTCCATACCGGAGGTGTGGCAGGTGGAGATATTACACAGGGTCTTCCCCGTGTCGAGGAGCTATTTGAGGCGAGAAAGCCAAAGGGACTTGCTATTCTTACGGAAATTCCGGGTGTAGTGGAGATTCGGGATACAAAGAAAAAGAGAGAAGTTATTGTAACGGACAATG
Source organism: uncultured Oribacterium sp. (assembly GCA_963537185.1). Taxonomy (GTDB): domain Bacteria; phylum Bacillota; class Clostridia; order Lachnospirales; family Lachnospiraceae; genus Oribacterium. Next base: position 8,409 of record CAUTEL010000005.1, read on the forward strand.
AATCTGCACAGTCTAAAACCTATCTGATTCCTTACGGTTCCAGATTGAAGGTAAAGGAAGGACAGATACTACAAGCCGGAGACATCCTGACCGAAGGTTCCATTAATCCGCATGATCTCTTAAAGATTAAGGGCGTTAAGGCGGTGCAGGATTATATGATTTCCGAGGTGCAGAGAGTTTACCGTCTGCAGGGTGTAGAAATTAACGATAAGCATATAGAAATGATTGTTCGTCAGATGATGAAGAAAGAGCGAATCAATGAAGCAGGAGATTCTCGATTTATTCCGGGAACCACTGTGGACCGCTTGGACTTCGAGGATGAGAACGAAAGACTCATTAAGGAAGGGAAAAAACCGGCTGAAGGAAAGAGAACGATGCTCGGAATTACCAAGGCATCTCTCGCAACGGACTCCTTTATGTCCGCCGCATCTTTCCAAGAGACTACCAAGGTTCTTACGGAAGCGGCAATTAACGGTAAGATTGATCATCTTATCGGACTCAAGGAAAATGTCATTATCGGTAAGTTAATTCCTGCCGGAACAGGTATGAGAAGATATCGTAATGTGAAGCTTTCCACGGATAAGGAGGAGCATGTAGAATATACTCCGAATGTTTCCGAGGAAACAGCGGATCCACTTAGCACAGAAGAGATTTTTGATGCAGATCCGCAGGGACTTTCAGGACTCGCTGAAGCGTTAAGAGCCATTAAGGACGAAGAAAACGAGCTGTAGTTGGAAAACAAAAACATAGGGAGAAATGGGTAAGCCCTGCCTGGACAGGATATCCGTTTGAAAAGGGACGTTCATTCGAGTGTCCCTTTTTTTTTCGAAAAATGGGAGAGAAACAATGTCAAATCTTACAAAAAGGGCCCTAGAAGCCTCTTTAAAGAAATTGCTTCTAGAAAAACCTTTGGATAAAATTACCATTTCGGATATTGCAGACGACTGCGGAATGAATCGTATGACCTTTTATTATCATTTTCAGGATATATATGACTTGATAGCTTGGTCTTTTGCGGAAGATGCGGAGAAGATTCTGGCGGGAAAAAAGAGCTATGAAACTTGGCAGGAAGGCTATCTTGCAATTTTCCTTTCCATTCTGGAAAATAAGCCGCTGATTATGAATGTCTATCGTTCGGTAAGTAGAGAACAGCTTGAGCAATATTTGTTTAAGGTATCGTACAGACTTCTTCGTAATGTTGTAGAAGAAGAGGATAAGGAAAGAGTGGTCGCTAAAGAGGATAAGGACTTTATAGCGAACTTCTACAAGTATGCTTATGTTGGGCTTATCCTGGATTGGATTCGGGGAGATATGAAAGAGAATCCGGAAAAAATCATTTCGCGTATGAGTCTCCTTATGCAGGGAAACTTTGCAAGAGCTTTGGAGGCTTATTCAAAATATCGGTAAGCATCGGAATATCGGATCATTTAGGAAGATTTTTTTGAGATCATTTAAACAAAACAGTCGGTTTGATAAGTTTTTTATCATGTCGACTGTTTTGTTTATGGTTTTCCTCTTTTTCTTGCGCTAGGATAAGGACATAAACAAAAAAAGAGAAATGGAGAGTTAGAGAATGTATTATTCCAGCGGAAATTATGAGGCATTTGCCCGTCCGGAAAAGCCGGAAGGGATAGAGAACAAGTCGACATACTTGATTGGCAGCGGTTTGGCCTCTCTGGCAGCAGCCTGTTTTTTAGTAAGAGATGCTCAAATGGAAGGAAAGAGAATTCATATTCTGGAAAAGGAATCTCATCCGGGCGGAGCCTTGGACGGGGATAAAATGATTGCGGGTTATGTCATGCGGGGCGGCAGAGAGATGGATAACCATTTCGAATGTATGTGGGACCTCTTTCGTTCCATTCCCTCAATCGAAACCGAGGGAGTGAGCGTACTGGACGAGTACTATTGGCTGAATAAAAAGGATCCGAATTATTCTTTGTGCCGTGCGACCAAGAATCGCGGAGAAGATGCAAAAACGGAAAATAAGTTCGGTCTTTCCGACAAAGGCAGTATGGAAATCATGAAGCTTTTCATGACACCGGATGAAGATTTGGCTAATGTGAAAATGACGGAAATCTTTGATGAGGAAGTTTTCAAGACGAATTTCTGGATGTATTGGCGGACCATGTTCGCTTTTAAGGACGATCAAAGTGCCTTGGAAATGAAGCGATACATGCAAAGATTTATCCACCATATTGGCGGACTCCCGGATTTTAAGGCACTGCGTTTTACCAGATACAATCAGTATGAGTCCATGGTGCTTCCCATGGTGAAATATCTGGAAGAGCATGGAGTACAGTTCCATTACGGTGTCAGCGTAACAAATGTGCTTTTTGACATTTCTGCCGGAAAAAAGCAGGCAAGGCGGATTGAACTTCTGCGAGACGGTAAAGAGGAAAGCATTGATTTAACGGAAAATGACTTGGTTTTCTATACGAATGGCAGTAATGTGGAAAACTCTACCTACGGCAGTCAGACAGAGGCAACAGGTATGGACGGGGATATTCACCCGGGCGGCACATTCGACTTATGGAGAAAGATTGCGGCGCAGGATCCTTCTTTCGGAAAGCCTGATAAATTCTGTACGGACCCGGAGGACAGCAATTGGGTGAGTGCTACGGTAAATACCTTGGATGAAAAGATTCTTCCCTATATCAAAAATATTTGCAAAAGAGATCCTCTCTCCGGAAAAGTGGTAACCGGCGGGATTGTGACCGTCACCGATTCCTCTTGGCTTTTAAGCTGGACCATTAACCGTCAGCCCCAGTACAGAAATCAGCCAAAAGGCCAGGTTCTGGTTTGGCTCTACGGTATGTTTTCCGATAAGCCGGGAGACTATGTTAAAAAATCCATGCGGGAATGTACCGGACAGGAAATATGTGAAGAATGGCTTTATCACTTAGGCGTTCCGGTGGAAGAGATTTCGGAGCTTGCAGCCCATAGTGCAAACACCGTGCCTGTGATGATGCCCTTTGCCAGTGCATATTTTCAGCCTCGTGAAGAAGGAGACCGTCCCTCGGTTGTGCCGGAAGGTTCTATAAACTTTGCCTTTATCGGAAATTTTGCGGAAACACCCAGAGACACAGTTTTTACTACAGAGTATTCCATTCGAACAGCAATGGAGGCAGTGTACACATTGTTAAATGTGGATAGAGGAGTTCCGGAGGTCTGGGGCAGTGTATATGATATTCGAGATTTGTTAAATGCTACGGTAGCCCTTCGGGACGGAAAGAAGATAACAGACTTACAGCTCGGTTTTATACAGGATATCGTGTTAAAGGCTGCTTTAAAACGAATCAAAGGAACGGAAATAGAAAAACTTATGAAGAAGTGCAAAATGATTTAGATTTTGAAGATGCAGTCACGGAATGCAGAAATCTTCTTAAAAAAACCCTCAACGGCAAAAAGTTGAGGGCTTTTTGAAGTGATATAGTAAGATAGCAAACCAAGTTTCTGCTGCAAACTCACGAGGAAATTATATTCCCCGACTTAAACTGTCTTCGTATTCCTTATATCCGATATTGCCATTGCGCCTATCGCATATTTCCTCTAGTGAAATTAAAAAAAATAGAATATAATACTATTATACATTTTGAAGTAAATAGGAATTGTAGGAGTAGGTGTCTGCTATGAGTGAATCAAAAATTCAAGTTTCCTATCAAGAACTTTATCTGAAGTTTGACAAAGAAAATTTGGGATATACTATTTCAACAGGAAAGACAAGCTGGGAAACGGAAGAAAACTTTTCTCCCTTCTTTCGAGTAAAAGCCTGTGAGAAGCCTATTTACTTTAAAGAGGCCAAGGAACAGAAGCATGAGCTTGTGAAAAGCGGCGTAGGAGAAGGGATTCGTAGTAGCTATAGCGGCTTTGCTCTTTCCGATTTTTCCTTTGAGACCTTCGTCTGGATAGAGTACAGCACAAAACAAGTTTATTTCGAGTGGATTCCTCTTAAAGAGGCATTGTTGAATGATATTGAAAAAGTATTATTTCCGGGGCCGTTCTCCTTTAAAAAGGAAAGTAAAGATTGGTACACGATTATACCGAAGGAACAGGGCATCTTAATCCCCAATACATGGAATGTGAGTTTTAAACAGGACGGCTTTAACGGCCGCTTCGGAACCGCCAGTGCGTATCTTCCTGTTTTTGGACAGGTCAAAGACGGAGAGGGCTATCTTGCGGAAAGTCTTACGCCCTGGAATATGGGCTATGAGGCGGTGCATGAGGCAGGGAGCAATGAAACTACGGTACAGTTTCGTATAGAACCTAGTCTTGGACAAATGGAATACCGCCGTATTGTGCGTTATCTTTTTTTCTCGGACTGCGATTATAACTCCCTTTTAAAGTGCTACAGAGAACTCGCCAAGGAAGAGGGAAAGCTGAAGACCTTGAAGGAGAAGGAAGTTTCTACTCCTTCCGTGAAAAAGCTGATTGGTGCATCTTTTGTGCATAAGGGAATCAAGACCTGTGTGCAGCCGGATTCGGAATTTTTTGATAAGGATGCTCCGGATAAGAACAATAGACTTGTTCCGTTTAAGAAACGAACGGAAGAGATGAAAGCCTTAAAAGCGGACGGGATAGAAAAACTCTACCTTCATCTTGACGGTTGGGGCGATGCAGGTTATGACAACAAACATCCGGATGTAGGTCCTGCCTGTGTGGAAGCCGGCGGATGGGAAGGCATGCGGGAACTTTCGAAAACCATGGAAGAACTTGGCTACCTTTTCGGAATTCATGACCAGTACAGGGATTTCTATAAAAAAGCGGAAAGCTATGATGATGACTTAGCTTGTCAAAGTGCGGATGGAAGCATTTTTACGCATGCCCGCTGGGCAGGAGGGCCTCAGGCTTATCTTTGTACCGGCCAGGCACCGTACTATGTAAGACGGAATTTTGAAAGACTTTTGGCAGAGGGAGTGCATTTGGACGGAGCGTATCTCGATGTCTTTACCTGTAATGAGGGAGATGAGTGTGCAAATCCCCGCCACAGAATGCGTCGCAGAGATTCTTATGAATATAGAAATGCCTGCTTCCGTTATCTCTTAAGTAAGAACATTTTGCCAAGCTCCGAAGAGGTCAATGACTGGGCTGTTCCCTGGCTTGTATTCTGCCACTATGCGCCATACGACTTTATGCTGAGAGAGCCGGGAAGCCCGAAGTACGGGATTCCGATTCCGATGTTTAATCTGGTTTACCACGATTGTCTCATTATTCCCTGGATGATGGAAAAGCTTCCGGAAGAGGATTACATGCTTTATGCGCTCTTAAATGGCGGTGCACCGTATCTTGTGCGAGATCCTGCTTATATGGGAATTGACGGAGCCTTCACTTTGGAAGAGGAAATGCCATGGAAGACCCACTTGGAAAGAGTTCGTGCAGTCAGCGACTTTCATGAGAAGGTTGGAGAAGCGGAGCTCATCCGCCATGAAATCCTCGATGAAAAGGGCTATAGACAAAGATCAAGCTTTGCAAACGGCTACACTGTAGAAGTGGATTTTAAAGAGGGAATTTATCAGATTTCCTCTATAAAATAAGACTATCTAAAAGGAGAAGATTATGAAGAAAAGAACACAGAAACTCTTGGCTTTGGCTACCGTTTTAACTATGGGAGCCGGTGTACTGGCATCTTGTGGAAACAATGCTGCTTCCGGGGAGAAGAAGGCAGAGGGAAAGACCACTATATCTCTGGCTATCTGGGATGAGAATCAGAGAGCGATGACAGAATCCCTCGCAGAGGCGTATAACAAGTCTCATCCGGATGTGACGGTAGAAGTACAGCTGACACCCAATAAAGAGTACTGGACGAAGCTGGAAGCATCAGTAGCAGGCGGAAATGCGCCGGATGTATTCTGGTTGAATGTTTTGCATTTGGACAGCTTTGTTGAGGGGGGAGTTCTTGCGGATTTGACTGATGCAATCACAAAGTCCGATATCAAGGACAACTTCCCGGAGTCTTTGGTAAACAACTATGTCAGAGATGGAAAATACTATGCCGTACCGAAGGACTTCGATACCAATGCACTTTGGTACAACAAGGCAATCTTCGATAAGGCCGGTGTAAGTTATCCGACAAACGAGATGACCTATGAGGATTTAGTGGCAAAGGCGGAAGAGCTTAAGGCAGCCGGTCTTCCGGACGGAACTTACCCCTTTGCTTGCCCGGTAGACTTCCAAACTTGGTACTATCAGACCGTTTTTGCAAACGGCGGTTGGATTCTCAGTGAAGATAAGAAGACTTCCGGTTATGACGATCCGAAGACCCAGGGAGGAATTCAGTGCTGGATCGATATGATTAACAAGGAGCTTTCTCCTTCATCCGCTGTACTGGCGGAGACTTTACCGGATGCTATGTTTGAAGGCGGGCAGCTTGCCATGATTTACGCAGGCTCCTATATGGTTCCGGAGTATGTAGGAAATGACAATATCAAGGATACTATCGACTGTGTTGTATTGCCGAGCTTTAACGGTGTGCAGACCAACTGCATTAACGGTTTAGGCTATGCGGTATACGAGGGAAGTAAGAATAAGGAAGCTGCAAGTGAGTTTGCTCTTTGGCTGAGTACTAAGGAAGCCATGGATATCCAGGGCAACTCCGGAGTGGTTATCTCCGCAAGAAATGAATCACAGGATCTTTTCAAGAAGTCCTCGGATAAATATGACCTCGCGGTTTATACGGCATTTACCGATAAGGCTTATCCGCTCCCCGTATGTAAGAATGCGTCTCAGCTGTACAGAATGGAGTCCATGGCTTTGCAGAAGGCTTACAGTGGAGAAGAGAGTCTTAAGGATGTTTGCGCAGCATTAAAGAAAGAGGCTGACGAGTTCCTGGCAAAGAATCAATAATTTTAAAAGCCTATCCCGGGAGAACAACGCTTCCGGGATAGTTTTTCGAACTAAGGAGCAACTATGAATTCACAAGAGAAAAAAACAGGGCTATCCTGGAAGATAAAGGATTGGATTGCAGGTTATGTTTTTATAGCACCGGTTACAATTGGACTGTTGGTCTTTTATATTTGGCCCTTCATTCAAAACTTTTGGTTTAGTTTTAATGATGTAAATAAGTTCAATGTGGCTCATTTTGTAGGCCTGGAAAACTATAAGCAGCTTTTTTCCGACCAGGAGGTTTTTCAGTCTTTTGGGAACACCTTGAAATATGTACTCATCACTGTTCCGGTAGGCTTGTTTCTTTCTCTTGTGACTGCAGCGCTCTTGAATTCCAATATTAAGGGAAAATCCATTTATAGAACGCTTTATTTTCTTCCTTCCGTAACCATGGCGGCAGCGGTTGCTATGGTTTGGAAATGGGTGTTTAACGGGCAGATGGGAATCTTGAATGCCATTCTTGCGTCCTTTGGCGGACCGCGTGTCGGTTGGCTGATTAATCCGAATCTGGCTTTATATATCATTATGTTGGTAGGCCTGTGGATGAGTGTGGGACACAATACAATCATTCTTCTGGCGGGTATGCAGGGGATTTCCAAGACCTATTATGAAGCGGCGGCGATTGACGGGGCGGGTCCGATCACTCAATTTTTTAGGATTACCGTACCGCTTCTTACTCCGACCATCTTCTTTGTCATGATTACATCTATCATTGGTGCCTTTCAGGTCTTTGATGTAGTCTACATGATGGTCGGAAAACTGAATCCGGCTTATGAAGAGACGCAGACTGTGGTAATGCTTTTCTATAGACAGGCCTTTGACTATGGATATAAGGGCTATGCCGCAGCCATTTCCATTTTGATTTTTGTGGCGATTATGTTGGTGACGCTTGTGCAATTTATTGTGCAGAAGAAGTGGGTAAACTACTAGAAAGGAGGAGAGTTAAGCATGAACAAGAAATTTTCTTGGAAAAAACTGTTTGTACATATGATTCTGCTTTCCGGAATCGGTATAACCATCTTCCCCTTTGTATGGATGGTTTTGACTTCCTTTAAGACAAGCGGGGAGGCGATGCAGGTTCCACCGACTATTTTTCCGAAGAAATTCATTACAACGGCCTATACGCAGATTATCTCGTCGCTTCCTTTTGCGCAGATTTATCTGAACACCATTTTTTCGACGGTAGTGACGGTTCTTGCACAGCTTCTCTTTTGCTCCATGGCCGGCTATGCCTTTGCAAGAATCAAGTTTCCGTTTAAAAATGCCATTTTTATCCTGCTTCTTTCCGTACTCATGGTGCCGGGACAGATATTCCTGATTCCGCAGTACCTGATTATTCAGAAAATGGGACTTTTGGACACAATTCCGGCACTCTTTATTCCTAATCTTTTTAGTGCCTTCGGTACCTTTCTGATGCGGCAATTCTTTCTCTCCTTACCGGATGAGTTGGAGGAAGCGGCTATTATTGACGGCTGTAATCGCTACCAGATTTTTGGAAGAATCATGTTGCCGCTTGTGAAGCCCGGCCTTGTGACCTTAAGTATTTTTACCTTTAAATTCGCTTGGAATGACTTCATGTGGCCGCTTATTGTCAATACCTCTCCCAAGAAGATGATTTTAGGTCCTGCACTCTCCACCTTGCAGGGACAGTATACAACACAGTATCCCATGCAGATGGCAGGAGCGGTGATGGCGGTGATTCCCGTAATACTCGTCTTCTTTATTTTCCAGAAGCAGTTTATCGAAGGAGTGGCACAGTCCGGAATTAAAGGCTAGAGTAAGTATGGTTTTGATTCTTTTACTTTTTTAATTTGTCTCTTTTAAGTTTTATATCAGAGATTTATAAGGCTAATGCATTAAAAATCGCTAAAGTGGATATTGACAGAGCTTTTTTAAAAGCTTTTTTGAGAACTGTAACCGGCCAATCTGTTTTTTTGTCTTATACAGTAGAATCATCGTTCGTGAATTTTTTTGGGAGGATAATGATGAAAAGAAAGATGCTATGCAAAAAACTGCAGTTGGGAGCTGCTACAATTCTTTCCGCAATGCTACTCAGCTCTTGTGGAGCGTCCAATTCCGCGGTAAAGGATGCTTTGGATGAAGCGAGCTGGGCTGTGCAAGAAGCTGTGGACGAAGCGAATGAAGCAGTAGATGAAGCTGTAAATGATGTCTATAAGGATTCCTTAAATGCTTTCAAGGAAGAGGGATATGAAACGGTTAAGGAGACATCAGCCGGAGAGGAACAATCGGCAGTTTCGAAATCGATTGGTACTGTAGCGGAATACGATAATAATGAAAGCTACGCCACGGGTGGAGAGCAAAACGAGATACCGAACAATGCTGTAGAAGCAAGTCCTGGCCTTTCGACAGCAAATGAGAAAAAGATTCGAACCATCAGAATGACACTGGAATGCAAAAATTTGGAAAACGCTTCCAAAGGGCTAAAGGAAAGAGTGAAGGCACAGGGGGGCTACATCGAGTCTGAAGATTATACCGCGATCACGCAGTATAACAGTTCCAAAACGATGTTTTTTACCCTTCGAATTCCGAAGGAAAATGTGGACAGCTTTCTGGATTTTTTAAATGGAGAAGGAAGAGTTCTATCCAAGTCGGAAAATCTGGAAGATGTTCGCCTGCAGTATTGGGATACAAAGAGCCATATTAAAGCCCTTGAGACAGAGCAGGAGCGAATTCTTGCTCTTATGGAAAAGGCGGAGACGATAGACCAGCTCATTGCCTTGGAAAGTAGATTGACGGATATTCGCTATCAGCTGGAGTCTTATAATACGGAAATCTTGGACTATGATAACAGAGTGAATTTTAGTACAATTTACCTGGAGCTTCAGGAATCTGTAGAAGGAAAGATAAACAATACAAGAAGCTACAGCTTTTCTGATAAGGTGAAAAACGGTTTTTACAGAAATATTTTTGAAATTCAGTTCTTCTTTTCTAACTTAGCTCTGTTTATAC
>CAUTEL010000006.1:0-18100 GCA_963537185.1 uncultured Oribacterium sp.
CTTAAAAAGTCCTTTACATAAATAATATTGGGCTTTCCAAGACCAACTCTGACTCTTTCTATCAGCCCTATCCCACTCTTTTTATCTAATTCATCTAATAGCTTTATCGCAGTCGGTTTCGATAAATGCCTTTTCTTCATGATTTCTTCCACGGTAAAGTAAATAAAAACTCTATTTTGCTTATCCAGCCAATTGTTCTTATAAGACATACCTGCCCTTTTTAGGAGCATTGCATATAGCAAAATAGCTTCCGCAGACAACCCTTGAAACTCTTCTCCTTCCACTAATATTTCCGGCACTTTCAAAAAATTAAATCCCTCTGCTTCCCTGTTATAGAAATAGTCAAAGTCCATTTTTCTCCCTCCCTTCTTCCTAAAATTTGCAAAGAAAAAAAGACGACAGTTGTTACCATCGTCTTTTGCCACCATTGATGAAATTATTTAGATTGATTTTATCCCTTTGTTGACTACATGAAGAAACGCAATAATACTTGCACCAAGCATCGGAATGCCATAGGGACTAAACAAAAATCCTAAAAACAATGCTTCTATACCGAGTAATGTTTTATTTTGGATAAATGAAGCTATCGCTCCAACCACGCATAATATCATGAGAAAGTATAGCAAGACTGTTCCTATACTAAGCAAAAAAGTCAGAAAAGCTATTAGGATACTTAATAGCAAGCTGATTGGAAACAAAAGTATCTTTATGATCAATCTCAACATTACTTAATCCTCTCTTTCAAAATCAATCTTTGTGTCTCCACACACCATATCAATACAAACATTCACATCGGCATAATTTTTCAGGATCTTTTTTCTTCCTCCATCAGAATCTTCTACGAAGACGAAATGCTTGTAAAACTGCCTAAAATGGAGGATTTTCACGATTCCTCTTTTTGTAGTAACGCTATAGTCTCCACATGCCCTGTCCTTGGGAAGTTATCGATCCCCACCCACTTCTCCAGCACATATCCACCTTCTCTTAGGTACTTCATATCTCTCGCCAGACTTCCCGGGTCACAGCTTACATAGACAATTCGCTTGGGGCTGAGTTCTAAAACTGCGGAAAGGCAGGCTTCATCACAGCCTTTTCTAGGGGGATCCAAGGAGACCACGTCTACCATATCTCCGATTCCATAGTCTGCTCCTTTCGCACTCAGCTCCCTCTTCTGTTCTTCCACCCATTTGGGAAGGACCTCTTCTGCCGCTCCCACGAAAAACTCCGCGTTTTGAAGTCCGTTCTTTTCCGCATTTTTCTTGGCATTCTCAATGGCTTCCGGAATGATTTCCAGCCCATAAACCTGCTTTGCTTTTTGTGCGAGAAAGAGGGAAATGGTACCGATTCCGCAGTAACAATCCCAAACCGTTTCCTCTCCTGTTAATGCCGCATACTCCAAAGCTTTCCCATAGATTTTCTCGGTCTGGACAGGATTTACCTGATAAAATGAAGGCACGGAAATAGAGAAGCTGAGCTCCCCGATTTTATCCTCTATACTGTCTTTTCCGTAAAGGCAATGGGTTTCTTTTCCTAAAATGGCATTGCCGCTACCTTCGTTGATATTCATAGAAAGGCCGACAATTTTTCCCGGAACCTTTCTATTTTCCCCGCAGTGCACATCCACTCTACTTTGTGCATCCATCCCACAATGTAGATTCACTCCGCTTTCTGAATCAATTCCATAATATCCATCTTCTTTGCTTTCTACATACACCCCACTGGAAACCTCCGCGCCTCTCTGTAAACCAACTTCCTCAGCACTGAGCGGAAGTCCCTGCAGATTCTCCCACAGCTCTTTTCCATAAGGCAAACTCTTTCCGTTTAACACAAGGCAGAGCAGGATTTCCCCTGTGGAAAAGCCCTTTCTCAGAAAAATATGCCGAAGCAGGCCTTTTCCTGTTTCTTCCTCATAGCCGGAAATTTGATATTCTCTTGCCCAGTTTTTAATACACCTTAAAATCAAAGGATTCTCCGCACTGTTAATCAGGCAGTCCTCGGTTTCAATGATGCGGTGGCTATGAAAGCCGTAGAAGCCCATCTTTAAGCCCGAAAGCTCTTCTCTTACTACGGACATGGAATTTATATGCCCTTCTCTTTTCCCATCCTCAATGCAATTTTTTGCCGTTTTCTCTTTCCTATCAAGAATAGAATTTTCTCCTATCTGCTCTGTTTCAACATGCAATTCTTTCCCATTCTGCACCGGATACTGTGCCTTATTCCGATAGCGCTCAGTCTTTCCCCCGAGGATTCCCTCTCCTCTCTTACGCACTTCCTCTTCCGGAATACCGGCAATCCGAATAAGGCTTTGGGCGATTCTATCTTCCTTCCATGCAAGCTCCTTTTCATAGGATAAATGTTGCAACTGACAGCCTCCGCATTTTCCCGCGACAGGGCAAAGGGATGTAATACGATACGGGGAAGGCTTTAGTAGCTTTTCCACCTTGGCATAGGCATAATTTTTCTTCACCTTTAGGACTCTTGCCTCTACCGTATCCCCCATAACACTGTCCTTCACGAAAAAAACCGAGCCGTCGCTTTTTCCGACGCCCTGGCCTTCTTCCGTTAAGTCCGTAATTTCTAAAATGATGAGATCATTCTTTTTATAGCTTTTCGTATTTTGCACTCTTTCCTTCGACTGTAAGCTTTCTTCCTGCTTGCTTTCCTGCTTGCTTTCCTGATTGCTTTCTTGCTTGCTTTCCTGCTTGCTTTCTTGATTACTCTCTTTTCCTATTTTCTGCATAGACCTCTTCAACCTTACTGCTTTAAAAGCAAATTCTTCACCCTCAGCTATTCAAGCTTTCGTGCTTCAGCCTTTCTCCATTTATCCGGTTCCGGACTTCTCCTCCTATAACTATGGGCTACCAACGCAAAAACAAACTCACAAGGCTTAAAAAGGGGAGCGCCCCTTGCTTCAAGATAATCGTCTTATCCGAGCTGAGTCCTCCATAGACCGCAACCAAAAACATGATGCTCAAAATCACAACGGAAAGCTCCATGTTTCCGCCCGGTCTGTACGTCCCGTAAAGAAGGGCGATTCCCAGTAAACCATTATAAATTCCCTGATTTTTAAAGAGTGTATTCAGGTTTTTTCCTCTCAAGTCCCTCACGCTCATCTTAAATACACGGGCGGTGCTTTCGCTATCCGTCATAAAGCTTTCCAGTAGCATGATATACAAAAAGAGTACCGCACTGCCACTCATAAGCATCTTATTTACAATACTGAATTCCATCTTATTTTTCTCCCTGTTTTTCTCTATGTTTTCCTCGATGAGTCTGGCATAAAACATATTGCCGTATTGGTAACGATAACCGCCATTTTCCTGAATGGCAATCTTGTTCCGATAGGGGACCGTCTTTCCGCCGGATAAGTCCTTCGCAAAGCTCTCCGCAAGACTGTCCTGATACATGCCCCCATTCTCTTTTACATAGTAGAGAAAACCGATTCCGTAGTTATAAGCCTGCCAAACCGACTTTTCATCCAGAGAAAGCTCTCTTGCCTTCGTTTTTAACTCTTTATAGTAGCTTAGTCCCTGTTCAATGGACTCTTCCGTATCTAAAGTATTTACGGGCAGTCCCTTAGATTCGCTGGACTGCATAACATCCTTTAGCCTTCCTCCGGACTCTACATTCATAATCGCATATAGGACTTCCAGATCTGCATTCAAGTCTTTTTCTTTGGCCACCCGCTCCAGCATTTCCCTATGCGTGAGTACGCTTTTTGGATAATACCAGTGATATGCCGTGCTTTTCCGGTATAGCAAAAGCAAAAGTGTAAAACTAAAGAAGATAAATGCTACAACAAAAGCAGATCGAAAGAATTTATCCTTCTCCGAACTTTTCCTATGCGGTCCTATGATTCTTCGCCACCAGTTCCCCTTGCTGCTTTTTCTCTTTCTTTTCATTCTCACCCTTCTCCGGCTCGGAATTCTTTTCCGGGCAGGGTTTCGCATTGGCTACGCGCTCCTCCTCTTCTTCAGTGAAGGAAAAAAGAGCAATCCCGTAGCCCTTTAAGGGATAAGCGACGTGATAATTTCTTCCGTCACACTCTCCTTTTACTACAGGAAAATATTTTTCTTCCTTCACCAAGCCGTCTTCTGTAAGAAGAAGCTTCACCTTCTTCGTTTTCGGAAGTCCAACCCAATAATTTTCCCTATCTACCCCGGTCATGTTCACTACAAAGAGAAGGCTTTCCTTTTGCTTAGCTTTTCCGCTTGTCAATGCTCCCTTCTCTGTCTCTGTTCCCTTTTCCGCTTTCTTATCTTTTCCCATGTGATTTTTACAATTCCGGATAAAGCTATAAATCGAGCGGGAGCTATCAGCCGCATTGACCCAAGAAAATCCCTCATACTCGTAGTCCGCCTCATAAAATGCAGGATATTCCCGATAAAGCTGAAGTAAATCGCGTAGGAAATTATGGAGGGAACGATTCTCCTCCTGCTCCAAAAGATGCCAGTCAATAGAACGCGCTTCACTCCACTCACTGTACTGCCCGAAGTCCTGTCCCATGAAAAGCAGTTTCTTTCCGGCATGGCCGAGCATGAAGAAATAGCCTGCCTTTAGGTTTTGGAAGCGTTCCTCATTCGTTCCCGGCATCTTTTCAATCATGGAGCGCTTCAAATGCACTACCTCATCATGAGAAAGCACCAAGATGAACTTCTCCGAGTAAGCATAGCTCATGCCAAAGGTCATTTTGTTGTGATGATAGCAGCGATAAAGCGGACTCTCCTCCATATAGCTTAGAAAATCATGCATCCAGCCCATATTCCACTTGAAATGGAAGCCAAGACCTCCGTCCTCCGGAGCCTTTGTAATATCCGGCCAGGCAGTTGATTCCTCAGCAATAATAATCGCTCCGTCTTCTCTCTTTCGAATAAGGGAATTCAGATGCTTAAAGAACTCAATAGCCTCCAGATTTCCGTTTCCACCGAAGCGATTCGGTAGCCACTGTCCGTCTTTTCTGCCGTAGTCCAAGTAAAGCATAGACGCCACGGCATCTACTCTTAGTCCGTCAATATGATACATATCGTACCAGTAGAGTGCATTTCCTATCAGGAAGTTCTCCACCTCGGTCTTTCCGTAATTAAAAATCTTCGTTCCCCAGTCCGGATGCTCTCCGAGACGAGAATCAGGATGCTCATAGCAGGCTTCGCCGTCAAAATCGGCAAGGCCGTGGGCATCCTTTGGAAAATGTGCCGGCACCCAGTCCAAAATCACACCGATTCCTGAATTGTGCAGGATATCCACCATTTCCATAAATTCTTTTGGACTACCGTGGCGGGAGGTTGGAGCGTAGTAGCCCGTAACCTGATAGCCCCAGGAGCCGTCAAAGGGGTGTTCCGCAATGCCCATGAGTTCCACATGGGTGTAACCCATGTAGTTGCAGTACTCCGCAAGGTCCTTCCCAGCCTTCTGATAGCTGATAAAGCCGTTTCTTTCAGGGCTTCCCTCGCGCTTCCAAGAGCCTAGATGCACTTCATAGATTGCCATGGGACGCTCTTCCCAGTTCGTCTTCTTTCGATTTTTCATCCAAATCTTGTCAGTCCAGGAAAAGTTTTCCAAATCAGCCGTAACTGAGGCATTGCCGGGACGAAATTCACTGGAAAAAGCATAGGGGTCAGCCTTATAAATCCATTCATTCTTTTGTGTTAAAACGGCATACTTATAGAGCTCATTCTCTCCCATTTCAGGAATAAAGCATTCGAAAACCCCCGAATTTTCTACATTAATCATAGAATTTGACTCGGGATTCCAGCCATTTCTATCGCATACCAGAGAAACGGCCTTTGCATGTGGAGCCCAAACCGCAAAGTGAATTCCTTTCATTCCCTCATAGGTACAGGGATGTGCTCCCATTTTCTCATAAATTTGATAATGTCTTCCCACGCCGAAAAGATAGCGATCCAATTCCGAAAAAAATCTGTCCATAACACATCCCCCTATCTTCTTTTTTATTTCAACTTAATCATTCTTCCGCAGTGTGCCGCGCAAAAAACCTTCAGCTTCCCGTACTCGTCCATTTCCACTTCCTCCTGCTTCATAAGGTCAAAAGCCAGTGTCGCCGGAATGGGTAACTTCAGACGAATATATTGATCCATGGAATCATTGTTCAGCACTACCAAAACTCCACTGTTTCCATCGCTTCGGAAAAAAGCATAAAGTCGATGATCCAAGTAAATTTCCTTATACCCCCCTACCTGCAATTCCGAATTCTTTCCGTGAATTTCCGAAAGCTTCGCAATATAGTTGGTAAAGGCATCCGGTTTATATTCCTCCGGTATAAAGGAGTTAGACAAAAGCGCCTCTTCTTTTCTTTCCCGTTCTCCCTCTAAAGCATATTCCGCTCCATAATAGAGAGAGGGCCTCCCCGGCAAAGTAAAAAGTGCCATGTAAATTCCATACAAATTCTTTTCTTCTCTGATAATCGAACGAATTCTGTCCGTTCTGGGGTTTTCCAAAAAGCTGTTCATCTGAAGAAGAATTTCATGATTCTTCCCCATCAGTGTCGCCACCTCGTAAAAATTCTTTTCGTTAAATGCCTGAATCAAGGCTCTGTAGAGCTCGTAATGGCAAAGTGACTGCAGAGTCTCCGGATTGATGTAGCGGAGAGGTTCCCCTTCACGAAGGTCTCCCAGAAGGAAGAATTCCGCCTTCATTTGCCCCGTAAAATACCGAAGAGACTTTTGAAAATGGATGTCCAGATTCGTACAATTCGCAATTCTGATTCCGTCTATGTCAAAACGACTAATCCACTCTTTGACTCTCTCCACGATATACATACGAAGATCTTCATCATTAAAATTAAATAAGGGATATTCCTCTACGTCCTTCCAGGATGCATAGGAGAAAGCGTCTCCATTTTCATTCTCCTTTGCAAAATCCACATCCTTATACCAGCTTTTATATGGAGATTTCTCTTTCTTTAAAAGTAAATCCTGAAACGCAAAAAATCCTCTACTGCTAAACAGAACCGCTTCATCAAAAAGCACCCTCAGCCCCATACTGTGCGCCAGATTAATATAATGACAAAGCTCCTCTTCCGTTCCCAGCACAGGATTGATTTTGCTAAAATCCTTTGCTCCGTAGTGAAGCGGATCTTCAGAAAAAAGAGGTCCCAATATTACAGCATCAGCCCCTAATACCTTCAAATAGGACAGATACCCCTCTAAGCAGGATAAGGGGGATTTCTCTCCTTTTCTCTTTTCCCTGAACATTCCTCCCGGGAGAATATGGTAAAATATAGCACCGTCGTACCAAGCCATACGCTCGCTCCTCTACGCTTCCAGCCTTTTAATAAACCGTTCTATTCGCTCCATGGCAATCTTCAAGTTTTCCAGAGAGTAGGCATAGGAAATACGAATAAAGCCCTCTCCGGAGTCGCCAAATGCCGTTCCCGGAACCACGGCAACCTTCTCTTCTCTAAGTAATCTCTCTGCGAACTCGCCGCTGGAGAGAGCAAATTTTTTCACTGAAGGAAAAACATAAAAGGCACCGAAGGGCTCGAAGCAGTCCAATCCTATTTTTTTGAACTGATATAAGAGGAAGCGCCGTCTTTCATCATAGGCTTCCCGCATCCTTTCCACATCGGAATCTCCGTTTCGTAAAGCCTCTATGGCGGAATACTGGGAAGTGGTCGGTGCGCACATAATCGCAAACTGATGGAGCTTCAGCATCTGCTTTAAGATGCGCTCGTCTGCGCAGGCATAACCGAGTCTCCAACCGGTCATTGCATAAGCCTTTGAAAAGCCGTTGATATAGACTGTTCTTTCCCGCATACCCGGAAATTCAATAATCGAATGATGCTTTCCCTTATAGCTCAAAGAGGCATAAATCTCGTCTGTTAAAATATAGAGATTATGTTTTAAAATAAGGGGCACTATCTTTTCCAGGTCCTCTTTCTCCATAATGCTTCCCGTTGGGTTGTTCGGAAAGGGAAGCACTAAAATTTTAGATTTTTCCGTAATCGCTTCTTCCAGCTTTTCCGGTGTTAATCTAAACTCGTCCTTTTCCTCCAGAGGAATAGGTACAGGTACACCATAAGCCATCTTTGCGCAAGGAAGATAGGAAACATAACAAGGCTCCGGAATTAAAACCTCGTCTCCCGGGGTCAGGATCACACGCATGGCAAGGTCAATCGCCTCCGATCCTCCCACCGTAATCATCACTTCATCCTTCGGGCTATAGGAAATGCCGTGCATACTCTCTATCTTACGGCTGATTTCCTCACGCAGCTCAAGGAGACCGGCATTCGAGGAATAAAAGGTTCTTCCCTTTTCCAAAGAATGAATTCCCTCTTCCCGAATATGCCAGGGAGTATCAAAGTCCGGCTCACCGACGCCAAGAGAAATCGCATCCTTCATCTCCGAGACCAAATCAAAAAACTTTCGAATTCCGCTCGGCTTAATCGAAAGAACCTCCGGATTTAAGTCTTTCATCATGGGGATACCTGCATTCTTTCATCGGATTTAGCTACGCTTAGCCTTGTTCCGTGGTCCTTATAACGCTTTAATACAAAGTGCGTTGCCGTGGAAAGCACCGACTCCATCGGTCCTAATTTCATAGACACAAAGTTTGCCACTTCTTTCATGGTTCTTCCCTTGATCATCACTGTAAAGTCATAGCCTCCACTCATAAGATAGAGTGCGTCCACTTCTTCATACTGGTAAATGCGCTCCGCTATATTGTCAAAGCCCATGCCCCGTTGCGGGGTAACCTTAACTTCGATGAGAGCGTCCACTCGTTCATCCTTTGTATTATCCCAATTGATAAGAGCATGGTAGCCGCAGATGGTGCCGTCTTTTTCCATTGCCGAAACTTCTTCTGCCACCCTCTCCTTATCTTCTCCAAGAAGAGCAGCCAAATCCTCCGTGCTGAGCTTTGCATTTTTCTCAATGATATTTAAAATTCTCTCTCTCATAGTTTTCCCTATTTCTCTCTTCCTTAAGTTCTATTCCTTTTCTATGCGAAGCCCCTTCTCCGGAAAAGAAAAGCCCTTATTTTGTAGCAAGTATAGTCTCTAAGATATGAACTATCTTGTTTTATCTATTCTACCCAATATGCCAAAAGCTATCAAGCCCGCGGAATAAAAAGATAGGAAGCTGGAATGTAAAAAAGGATAGGGAATCGGAAAGAATCCCTATCCAAGCATCTCTGTTTTTTTATGTAAGTATCTCGGTCCCTCTTTTATGTAAGTTTTCTCTTCTTTATGTAAGTATCCCTATTTCCTCTTTTGTGAAAATCTCCTCCAAGCTGTCCCTTTCCTGTTTATAGAGATAAGACTCTCCGTATTCATCCTTCCGAATCCGCTTTTTTTCTTCATGAAAGCGTCCGATGCAGCTCGCCTCTATTCCCTTTTCTCTTGCAAGACCTGCAAAGTCCTCTCCTCTTTCAAGGCGAAGAAGGAAGGCACCCTTCGAATGAAGCGCATAAGGAGAAAGCTGAAAATGCTCGCAAAGCTCGATGGTACTTTGCAAAAAAGAAATTTTACTGTAGGAGAAGGAAAGTCCTCCCCCTCCAATCTCTCCTAAGCCGGCAAGAATTCCTCCCTTCCCAAGAGGTAAAACTTCGCTTAGAGAAAAATCACTTGCAAAGCCGGGAAACAAATCCTCTATCTTTCCTCTTTTAATTTCTCCTGCATTTTCCTTTGCCCGGATATCCTTCTCATACAGAGGGACAGCTTCTCCGTTTCTCCCCTTATCTGTAAAAAGATAGATATTTTCCGCGGAAAAAGAAAGACAATTCTCCTTCCAAAAAAGGCGGGGCAAGCCCTCTATTCTATGTCTCTCCTCCCTTTGATACCGTATCGAAAAGGGAAACATCTTTCCTTTTTCCCATAAAAAGCGGCTACCCGAAAGCCCCGGGTAGCCAAGTAAAACCAAATCCTCTATCTTTTTCTTAGATTCTTCTTTGTTCATCTTTATTTTCGCTTTTGCTTTCCTCTTGCAGTAAGTTTCCGTTTCCACTATTTTTCAGCAACTATCGTAAGCCATTTCCATCATACTTGAATACCGCTATATTTTGCTGTTTTACATTACTGCCACTTCATTTTTTAATATAATGTTTTACATTCTGCTAAGCAGCGGTGTCAAAACCATTCCCAAAACCATGAGAGCGGCTAAAACAAGAACAATCACTGCAGTAATAGATTTTTTCTGTTTTGGACTAAGCATAATATCTCCTTTATAAATAGGTTTTCTTGTAAAATTCCAGTCTTCCGAGCGCTCTTGCTAGAGCGGCCTGCGATTTCTTAAATTCCATATAGCTTTGCTTTTGCCGAAGTTCTTCTTCGGCTCTTTCCTTAGCTTCCTCGGCTCTTCGAATATCCATCTCTTCCTTCGTTTCCAAAGTATCCACAAGCAAAGTTAATCGGTTATTCGCAAATTGCAAAATACCCTTTCCAACCTCCACATGCACCCAAGTGCCGTCCGGCTTCTGGGCATCCAGTACACCGATTTCCACTGCAACGACGACAGGCGCATGGTGCGCCATAAAACCGATCTGCCCGTCCAGTGTACGAACATTCAGATATCGAAGCTTATCATCATAATAGACCTTATTCGTTGCGATAACCTTTGCACTGAACAGGCCTTCATTTCCTCGCATCATAAGGAACTCCTTTAGTTCTTTAAGCTCTCCGCCTTCTTCTTCACATCATCAAGATTTCCGACATTAAAGAAAGCAAGCTCCGGAATATGGTCCATTTCTCCGTCAATAATGGCTTTAAATCCGGCAATCGTTTCTTTCAAAGGAACATAGCGCCCGGCAACACCGGTAAACTGCTCTCCCACGAAGAAGGGCTGAGAAAGGAAATTTCGAATCTTTCGTGCGCGGTAGACGAGAAGCTTATCCTCTTCGGAAAGCTCTTCCATGCCGAGGATTGCGATAATATCCTGTAGTTCCTTATACTTCTGTAAAATCTGCAGCACGCTCTGTGCCGTCTCATAATGCTCTTTTCCGACGATATCTTCTTCCAAGATACGGGAAGAGGACTCCAAGGGATCCACCGCCGGATAAATACCCTGTTCCACAATCTTACGGGAAAGCACGGTTGTAGCATCAAGGTGTGCGAAGGTCGTTGCCGGTGCCGGGTCGGTAAGGTCATCCGCAGGCACATAGACTGCCTGCACGGAGGTCACGGAACCGGACTTTGTAGACGCAATGCGCTCCTGCAGCTGTCCCATTTCAGAGGCAAGAGTCGGTTGATATCCTACTGCCGAGGGCATTCTTCCGAGTAGAGAGGAAACCTCGGAGCCGGCTTGCACAAAACGGAAGATATTATCGATAAAGAGAAGCACATCCTTATGCTGCACATCACGGAAATATTCCGCCATGGTAAGTCCCGTTTCCGCCACTCTCATTCTGGCACCGGGAGACTCATTCATCTGTCCGAAAACAAGAGCCGTATTCTTGATTACGCCGGACTCCGTCATTTCGTTATATAAGTCATTTCCCTCACGAGAACGCTCTCCCACTCCGGTAAATATGGAGTAACCGCCATGCTCGGTCGCGACATTTCGAATCAGCTCCTGAATGAGGACGGTCTTTCCTACTCCGGCACCGCCGAAGAGACCTACCTTTCCCCCCTTCGCATAGGGGGCAATTAAGTCAATGACCTTGATTCCGGTTTCCAATACCTCCTGCACCGGACTTTGCTCGGTAAAGGCAGGCGGTTTTCTATGAATTTCCCATCTTTCCTCTGTTTTAATCGCTTCTTTTCTGTCAATGGTTTCTCCCAGGACATTAAAGAGTCTTCCGAGGGTTTCCTCTCCCACAGGAACAGCAATTCCTCTTCCCGTGGACAACACTTCCATATCTCTTTCCAAGCCCTCACTGGGCGCCAGCATAATGCAACGGACGGTATTGTCCCCCAAATGGTCTGCCACTTCCATGGTTGCCTTCGTGCCGTGGTTATCCACCGTGAGAGCTGTCTTAATAGTGGGAAGCGGACTTTCCATGAATTCCACATCCACAACAGGACCCATAACCTGTACGATTTTTCCTGTTTGCATCTACCCCTCTCCTCTCTTCCTATTTTTTCTTCGCCTTTGCCGCCCTTTGCGCTTTCGCTCCGGCAGCAATTTCCGTGATTTCCTGGGTAATCTGTGCCTGCCGCACACGATTGTATTGAATACGAAGCTTCTGCTTTAACTCATTTCCGTTTCGATTTGCTGCGTCCATAGAAGTCATTCTCGCATTCTGCTCTGCGCAAAACGACTCCACGAGAGCACTGTATATATAGCCGTTTAAATAGTCCGGAATGATATTTTCCATCAGGGCATCGGGACTCGGGAAAATGTTAAAGGCCTCGTAGTTTGCCGTAATCGGCACTTTCACAAAGACAGGGTGCAGCTTATCCAGGGGAAGGAGCTGCTCCTCCATGCTTTCCATCTCTAAAGAGCTCTTCATTCTGGTATAAACAATGTGCAGCTCATCAATTTCCCTATTTTGAAAAAGCTCCAGCATCTTTCTGGTAATTACCCTAGCTCTATGGAGTGTCGGATTCTGCGCTGTATAGTGAAAAGCTTCATCAATCGGAATCTGTCTCGTATGAAAATAGCTTCGCCCCATTTCACCGACTATGAAAAGTCGACTGTTTTTATACTGCCTTAAGAGCTCTTCCGTCTCTTTAATAACGTTGTGATTGTAGGCACCTGCCAGTCCCTTATCCGCCGTTACACAGATGATGGCAACCTTACTTTCTCCCTCGGCTATCCCCTCTCTTAAGTCAAGATAGGGGTGTGTATAGTCTTCAGGCAAATGTCGCATAACACGCGCAATCATTGATTGCAGAGTGTAGAAGTAAGGCTCGGTCTGCGCAAGCTCCGCCTTTGCCTTACGCATCTTTGTGCTGGAAATCAGGTACATCGCATTGGTAATCTTTAAGGTATTATCAATACTCCCGATTCGATCTCTTAGTTCTCTTGTTGTAGGCAAAATCCGCCTCCTTTACGAAAGTTTTTCCGCTTCTTTCTTCTTAAAATTATGGTAAGCGGAAATAATCTGCTCTACAAGGTCATCCGCAAGCAGTCCGGAAATCTCGATATTGCGTAAGAGCTCCGGCTCCTTCTCTTCAAAGTATTGAAGAACTTGCTTTTGCAGGCTCTTTACCTCTTTTTTCTCCACATCCAGGAATTCCTTATTTAACGCTAAAACAAGTGTTACCACCTGCTCTCCTAAGGAAAGCGGATTTCCAAGAGGCTGCTTTAAAAGCTCCATAAGGATTGCTCCCTGTGTAAGCTGAGTCTTCGTACTCTCGTCAAGGTCGGAGGAAAACTGGGTAAATACCGCCATTTCTCTATACTGCGCAAGGTCAATACGAAGAGATCCGGCCGCCTTCTTCATGGCCTTTGTCTGTGCTGCACCGCCCACACGGGAAACGGAGAGTCCTACATTGACTGCAGGACGCTGTCCCTCGAAGAAGAGGTTACTCTCTAAGAAAATCTGTCCGTCTGTAATGGAGATAACATTTGTCGGAATATAAGCGGATACATCGCCGTCCAAAGTCTCAATAATCGGCAAGGCGGTAATACTTCCTCCGCCAAGCTCGTCGGAAAGACGGCAGGAGCGCTCCAAAAGACGGGAATGCAGATAGAATACATCTCCGGGATAAGCTTCACGACCGGGTGCTCTTCCCAAAAGAAGAGAAAGCGCACGGTAGGCTACGGCGTGCTTACTTAAGTCATCATAGACAATGAGCACATCCTTTCCCTCATACATAAAGTATTCCGCAAGAGAGGTCGCCGCATAGGGCGCAATATACTGAATCGGTGCCGGATCAGCCGCTGTCGCCGCAAGGACACAGGTATAGCTCATGGCATCGTGCTTCTTTAAATTCTCAACAAGGGCCGCGATGGTGGATTCCTTTTGTCCGATAGCCACATAAATACAAAGGCAGTTCTTCCCCTTTTGATTTAAAATGGTATCCATTGCGATGGAGGTTTTTCCGGTCTGTCTATCCCCGATAATTAGCTCCCTCTGGCCTCTACCGATAGGGAACATGGAGTCAATCGCCAAAATACCGGTCTGTAAAGGAACATTTACCGTTTTTCTGTCCAGAATTCCGGGGGCGGGCTGTTCAATCGGACGGTAGTCTCTGGTTACAATCTCTCCCTCGCCGTCAATCGGATTTCCGAGTGCATCCACCACTCTTCCGAGGAATGCATCTCCTACGGGAATACCCGCCATCTTATTGGTACGAACGGCGCGGCTTCCCTCTACAATGCCCTCTTCGTCACCGAAGAGAATCACACCGATTCGGTTTCTTTCTATATTTTGCACCATACCGCGGACACCGTTGTCAAAGACAACCACCTCTCCGTACATGGCATGATCCAAGCCGTTTATGATGACAATGCCGTCTCCCACGGAGCTAACAAAACCGATTTCCCGCTTCTCCGCCTTTAAGTCAAAGTCCTCTACCGAGCTTTGCAGGATACTTACGATGTCCTTACTGCTTCCGCCGAGGCGCTTATTCATCACTTCGTCGAGGAACTGCTGTCTTCTTCCCTTGGTACTCCAGTCATACTGGTCATTTCCCACCTCAAGAATAAAACCGCCTCCTAAGGAAGCATCCTCTTCAACTCTCATTTCAATATTGTGGGTATGGTACTTGTTATAGACAAAATTCCGGATACGCTTTAACTGCTCTTCCACAGGCTTTGTCACATAGCGAAGGCGAACATTTAACTTCGTGGATTCCTCTCTGGAAAGCCTTTGGTACTCCCCCGCAATATCCTTCCAGGAGCCTACTACGCCCTCCTGGCACAAAACCTTTAAAATATCTCTTACTTCTGTAGGAAAAATACTGTCGATTATGGCTAGTCTATTTTCCAAGGGAACAGTAGGGTCAGACAACTGAGACGCTGTTTCCGGTAAAACTTCAAAAATGCGACCGGTTTCCTCGATTTCACTCTTGGGAACATGCATTCTGTAAAGCTGTTGTGCATAATCACTGACTTTTTGCAGCATAATCCTTTACCCCTTCTTCTCTGCATCCTCTAGGAAAGTGTCGTAAAGCTTTTGGTTATTTTCCGCAGAGTCCTTGCTTGCCGCAATCTTATACGCAGCCTTTGCCACAAGCATAGCCACTTCCTCTTCCATCTCGTGCTGCTTCTGCTCTGCCTGCCTCTCAGCCTCTATCTTTGCATCGGCAATAATCTTTGTTGCCTTTTCTCTGGCATTTCCTATGATTTCATCATACTCGCTTGTGGCCTGCATTCTGCTCTTCTCGAGTTTTTCCTGGCGCTCCGCATCAATCTGTGCCATAGAATCCTCATACTGCTTCTTTAAAGCATTTGCCTTCTGTGTAGCCTCTTCCGCTTCTCTGTAAGAGTTATCCAACTCATTTTGTCGTGCAGCAAGTATGTCCCGCACCGGTTTAAAGAGAAAACGGTAGAGGAAAAACACAAGCACAAGTACATTGATTACGGTAAAAATAAAAGTTCTTAGATCAAGGCTTAGCATCCTTTTCCTCCTTAGCTTAACAATCGTCTCTTACATTTACTTCAAGAAGAGAATAATCATTAAGCCGATAACGAAACCGTAGATTGCGGTTGCCTCCGCGAGAGCACAACCCAAAAGTAAGATGGTCATAATCTTGGAACTGGCCTCAGGCTGTCTTGCTACCGCCTCCGTTGCCTTTCCGGTTGCAAGACCGATGGATAAACCTGCTCCGATACATGCCAATGCTGCGATTGCTGCTCCGATTGCTGTCATAATTCACACTCCTCTTCTGTCGCCTTTGCGACCTACTCTGTTTATTTTTTCTATGTATAGATAATTGTTTCTTAACACTTACTACTATTTTATAATTTCTGTTTGCAGTCTTTTTTCTATATTTCTTTTGCTGTTTGCCATTGGACCTTGGCTATGATTACTTTTTCCATTCTTAACTTTCAACTCTTACTCCACTGCCTCTGCAATATAAAGCGAGGTTAGGAATACAAAGACATAAGCCTGAATAAGACCGTCGAAAATATCAAAGTATAGGGATAAGATTGCCGGAACTCCCACGGGAACCACCAAGGTCACGAGTTCCATGATAACGAATGCGCCAAGGACATTTCCAAAAAGACGCATACACAGTGAAAGCGGTCGGATAAATATCTCCAGAATATTAATGGGGGTAAGAATCGGCATAGGCTTTGCAAAGCGTTTAATCCAGCCTCCTAGTCCGAAAGCGCGAATCCCTGCCACTTCCACAAGGACGATGCTCATTACCGCAAGAGCGGCCGGGATATTCAAGTCCTTTGTCGGCGGCTTCATTCCGCAAATACCGGTTAAATTCACAAAACCGATAAAGAGAAGGACTGACGCCATATAAGTACTGTATTGTGCAGCTTCCTCTCCGAGCGTTCCCTTTGTAAACTCATCCAGCTTAAGCACAATAAGCTCCGCAATCTGCTGCCGCTTCCCCGGGTTTCGAACTCTAAGGTTTCTCCCCAAAAGAAATGCCGCAAGAATCAGGATCGCCATGACAATCCATGTCACAAACACCGACTCCCCAATAGGAATCCCCCCAAAAAGCGGAATAGTAAAGGCGGTCTCCACATTCAATTCTTCTAAAAGAGACCGAGCAAGTTGTTCCATTTCATTCCCCCTTCCTGTCTCTAAGGCTTTAAGTTCTATTTAGTACACGCTTAGCATTATATTCCCACTATTTTGTAATGCAAGTTTTTTTAGAGAAAATAATTTTTCTTCAAAAGAAGGATTACTCCCTCTCTTTCGACCGTTTCTCACAAAAAAGAAGCTATAAAAGTGGAAATCTCTTGAGAATCTTCCACTTTTACAGCTTCTTTTTAAAAGTATGCTGATTCTTATCGTTTAAAATTTCTAAGGGGCAACCGTCAAGGTCGTCGATCCGTCTCGATTACTTGCTCCGGATGCA
Source organism: uncultured Oribacterium sp. (assembly GCA_963537185.1). Classification (GTDB taxonomy): domain Bacteria; phylum Bacillota; class Clostridia; order Lachnospirales; family Lachnospiraceae; genus Oribacterium. The sequence continues at coordinate 16,883 of CAUTEL010000006.1, forward strand.
CTCTGCGCGGTACTTGCAGTCGTGGAGGATGCTGTTGTTTCGATTTCTTCGCTCCTCACATACTGCTTTGCCACATAGGCTTCCTGGCCATTATAGTTAATGATTACCCATTCACTGTCATAATCACCCTTGTATTGAATTTCTGTACCTTCATCCAAAACAGTAAGTGTTTCAGAATTCGTCGTACTCGGTTTCGTTCGTACACGAACACCGGTAGTCACGAAATATCTCTTTGGAGCCTCTGTTGTCTCTTCCATACTGCTTTCCGTTTCCGGAGCAACTGTTGTCTCTACTTCCGTACTAACCGCCGCTGTCGTTTCTACGACTGCCTTCTTTTTCGGAAAGGCTACAGCTCGAATAATTAAAATAATAATCAAGAGGCAGGCAACAACTATGCCGATTTTAATAAGGCTTTCCAGATCCATTTCCTGTCCGGAGGACTTTCTTCCTTTTCTCTGCGCACTGCCCGCTCTTCCGCCGGCTCTTCTCTTTGCAGTACCGCTTCTCTGTCCGGCTCTTTGCTTTTGAGATGCTGATGAAGTTCTTCCACTACTTCTCCGAATGGGAATTTCCAAGCCGTCCTCTGTCTCCATAAGGGCAGAAGAAGCTCTTCTTTCCCCATAGCCCTCTGTACGAAGTCTTGGTGCTTCCTCTCCATAGGAGTTCGGATTAATCCTTGTACTCTCTTCCCCATAGCTCGGAGAATTTACTCTTTGCGTAGCGCTTTCACTTCTTCTTTCTCTGCCTTCCTGGTTCTCGTCCACATAAGAGGACAGGGCATCGCGAAGCATGGAAAAAGAATCATTCGCATCCTGTGCGGAAGTTTCTTTCCCCAGCTCTGCAAGCTCTCCAAAGGCACGAATTCCATGATAGGCATCTCTAGCCTGCGCGGAAATCACTCCTCCCTCGAAAAGCTGATTGATATCCCCTTCCAAATTTGTGGAAACCATCAGAGCTTGATCTATCTGCATCTGAACCAGAAGTTCCAAAATCTCTTTATCTAAAATAACAGCTTCTTTATATTGCCCGTTTAACAAATAATTCTGTACATCCGAAAGCTGCACTCGGATTTTTCCCCATACACGATTTTCTTTGTCAGCCATACTTCCTCCTTACGCCCTTATTTTCATCAGTAGTATACCTAGAATATAAGTTTTCTTCAAGAAAGAAGTGAAAATTTGCTCTGCAATTTATTATGCAATTTCCCAACGGCCGCAA
>CAUTEL010000007.1:0-17966 GCA_963537185.1 uncultured Oribacterium sp.
CCCTAAAAATCATGCATTATAATGTTGAAGTGGGAAAAAGTGGGAGAAAGTGGTAAATTATGTTTACGGGAGAGTATCATCACAATTTAGATACTAAGGGCAGGATGATGATTCCTGCCAAGTTCCGTGAGGATGGATATAACGAATTTACACTTACCCGTTCCCTCGACGGTTGTCTTTCTCTCTATGCTATTCCGGAATGGAAGGAGCTGGAGGAAAAGCTGCAGGCTTTGCCGATGACCAGTAAGCAGGCGAGAACCCTGAAACGATTCCTCCTAGGAAGTGCCATTTCCTGTGAGTGTGATAAGCAGGGAAGAATTTTGATTCCGCAGACACTCAGAGAGAAAGCGTCTTTAGAAAAGGATGTGGTTCTCCTTGGCGTAGGTGATCATGCGGAAATTTGGTCTGAGAGCTTGTGGAACGACAACAATGATTTCTCCGACTATGAACAGCTTGCAACGGATATGGAAGGTTTGGGAATTTAATGGAATTTCAGCACAAAAGCATTTTGCTTACGGAATGTATGGACGGGCTTTCCATAAAACCTGACGGCATCTATGTGGACGGCACTCTGGGAGGTGGAGGACATTCCTTTCATATATTGGAAAGACTGGGTGAAAGGGGCAGATTAATCGGGATAGATCAGGATGAGGATGCGATAAAGGCGGCAACAAAAAGACTGGAAGCTTATGAAAATAAGGTCACGATTGTGCGTGATAACTATGAACATTTTCAGACAATCCTTTCCACCCTTTCTATTCCCAAGGTGGATGGGATTCTTTTGGACTTAGGGGTCTCCTCGTATCAGTTCGATGAAGCCGACAGAGGCTTTTCGTATCGCTTTGATGCACCGCTCGATATGCGTATGGATCGGCGACAGGATTTTACCGCAAAGGATCTTTTGAACAGCTATAGCGAGGCGGAGCTTTACCGTATCATAAGGGATTACGGAGAGGACAAGTTCGCAAAAAACATTGCAAAGCACATTGTAAGGGAAAGAGAAAAAAAGCCGATTGAGACGACCTTCGAGCTTTCGGAAATCATCAGCCATGCCATTCCCATGAAAATGAGAGTGCAGGGCGGACATCCGGCAAAGAAGACCTTTCAGGCAGTGCGGATTGCCTTGAACCGGGAGTTGGAAGTTTTGGAAGAGTCTATAGAGGAGATGATTAAGGCACTAAAGCCAAAGGGAAGACTGTGTATTATCACTTTTCACTCCTTGGAGGATCGCATAGTAAAGAAGGCTTTTCGCACCGCGGAGGATCCATGCATTTGCCCGAAGGATTTTCCGATATGCAGTTGCGGAAGAAAGAGCCTGGGTACGGTAATCAGCAGAAAGGCAATTTGCCCGACTGCTTTAGAAATGGAAGAAAATCCGAGGTCAAAGAGCGCAAAGCTTAGAATCTTTGAACGGGGAGAGTAGAGTAAAGACCGAAGTATAGGCGGTAAATGTGAGAGAAGGGAAGCTGTCACATTTTAAATAGAGGAAATGTGATTAAAGAAGGACATGAGGGGAAAAGTATGGCAAGGAAGCTGGCAAGCAGACAGACAAGATATATTGCCGGTTCGGCTGTGACGAAAGAGGAGATTTCGCCACGAAGAAAAACGGAGAAAAAAATCAAAGAGACAGCCGTTCCAAAGAAGAACACGAGCAAGCAGGTGAGGGTTCTTAAAAACGGTGCCATTTCAAGAGAAGGCAGGGCTAGAATTCTTAAGGAAAGAGAGATGGGGCATATCCTGCAGCAGGAAAGATTGCAGGGAAAGGCCTCGGCTAATTTTGCCTTGGTGCTTTCGGTTGCCTTATTTATGCTGATTATGGGAGGGCTTTGCTTTTATTACATTAGGCTACAGACTGAAGTAAACACAAGAATGCATCGCATTGAACAAAAGAAAAAGGAAATTGAAAAATTAAAACAAAAGAACGATGCTCTGCAAAATGCAATCAATTCCGCCTTGGATCCGGAAAAAATCTTCACGATAGCCACGGAGGAGCTGGGAATGGTTTATCCGGGAGATAATCAGGTGATAGAGTATAAAAAGTCGGAAAGTGAGTATGTAAGGCAATATGAAAACATCCCAAAGTCTTGAAGAGGAACAGAAGAAAAAAAGACAGCAGACTAAAATTCTGCCTGTGTATATGCAAGAAAAGCTGATGGTAGGATTTGTTTTTTTAATCCTGCTATTTGCTATTTTAAGCGTTGTTATTTTTCAACTGGTTCAGAATAAAGGCGAAGAGTACAGCCGTATCGTTTTGGGACAAAGACAGTCCGGTTACGGCTCACGCGCTATTCAGGCAAAAAGGGGAGAAATTCTCGATAGGAACGGAACGGTTCTTGCCGGCAGTCAGAAGGTATACAACCTCATTGTTGACCCGAAGGTCATCACTTCCCGAAATGATGACCGCTATTATAAAGCAAGTATTGATGCTTTGAGAGATTATTTTAAAGGGGACGAGAGAGTTGAGCTTGCAGAAAAAAGTATAAACAAAAATAAGGGCCTCGCCCTCAATAAGAAAAGCGCCTATTTTAAATTCAAAGAAGGTTTAAGCTACGAGGAAAAAGAGGCCTTTCAAAAATATATAGATGAAAAAAATGCCGAATATCGAAAAAACGGTAATAAATATGAAATTAAAGGCTTACAATTTGAAGATAAGTACAGACGAAACTATCCCTATAAGGAGCTTGCCTGCAATGTCATCGGGTTTGCAACAGACGATGATCAAGGTTCGGGAGGAGTGGAACAATATTATAATGATGAGCTGATAGGAGTGAACGGAAGGGAATACGGATACTTGGATTCCGATACGAAATTGCAGTCCGTCATCCGAGAAGCTGCGGACGGAAACAGTATAGTTACCACTTTAAACTTTAATATTCAAAGAACTGTGGAAAAATATCTGCAGGAATGGCAGAAGGAGGATGTGGGCTCCAAAATGGCTGCGGCAATTGTCATGAACCCGAAGAATGGGGAAATCCTTGCCATGGCAAGTACCAACCAGTTTGATTTAAATCATCCGAGAGAGATAGATAAGAGCTTGTATCCTGAGACCGTTCTAAGAGAGCTTGGAAAAAAAGAGGCAGCAGCAAGCTACAAGAGAGAGCATAATCAGCCCATCAGTGAGGATGCGGTTTCAACGGTGTACAGCGATGCGGAAATCATTTCCTTCGGCACACAGGTAGTTTGGAATCAGATGTGGAGAAATGTTGTGGTTTCCGATAGCTATGAGCCCGGATCCACAGTAAAACCCTTTACTTTGGCGGGAGCCTTGGAGGAAAATGCGATTCGTCCCAATACTACCTTTCGCTGTGACGGTTATATTACTTTGAGCGACGGTGTAAAAACATGGAATATTCGTTGCCATAAGAGAGACGGACACGGGACACTGGATGCGGAGCAGGCGATTATGCAATCCTGCAATGTCTATCTTATGAATGCCGCTTTTCAGGAGGGTGCGGAAAATTTTGTCAAATACCAACATATTTTCGGATTTGGAGAGAAAACGGGAATCGATTTACCGGGTGAGGCGGATACCTCTTCCCTTGTGTATAAGGCGGAAAGCCTAGGTAAGACTTCCCTTGCTACAAATTCCTTCGGACAAAACTATAATGTCAGTATGATTCAAATGGCGGCTGCATTTTCCAGTATTGTCAATGGCGGATCCTATTATAGACCGCATGTAGTGAAGCAGATTTTAAATTCCAACGGAACCGTAATAAAAAATATTGAGCCGGAATTACTGAGAGTAACCAATTCCCAAGCAACCAGCGATTTTCTGAAGGAAGCACTGTACCAGACTGTGGAAAAAGGAACCGGAAGACCGGCAAAAATTCAAGGTTATCATGTGGGAGGGAAAACGGGAACAGCACAAAAGCTCCCCAGATCGGAAAAGAATTATCTTGTTTCCTTCTGCGGCTTCGCTCCTGTAGAAGACCCGGAAATTTTAGTTTATGTTATAGTGGATACCCCAAACCTGGATGGGGAGGAGCAAGCCAGCGCCTCATTCGCTACAAAGATTGAGCAAAAAATTATGAATGATGCTTTGCAGTTTCTGAACATCCCGCCGGAGGGAGAGACAGATCCGGAGGCTTCCTTAAATAAAGGTTTACCGGATGGAAGTGAAAGAGCGGAAGGCGAAGAAGAGAGCTTATCTGAAGGAGAAAGTGGTTCTGCATCGGAGAGTGATGAGAAAATAGATTCGGAAGAGGCTGTTCCGGGAGAACTGCCAAAAGCAGGTGAATAAGGGAGAAAAAATGTTATATAACGGGATTGCGCTAGGCATTGCATTTATCGTCATGCTGTTGATTTCCCCAAAGGGGATAAAAATTTTACATAGCTTGAAATTCGGGCAGGAGGTACGGGATGACGGACCTCAGGCCCATTTGAAGAAGCAGGGAACTCCTACCATGGGGGGCATTTTGTTCCTGATAGCCATAAGTGTTGCAATCCTTCCTTTTTTGAAGGATGCGGGAGGTATGCTTCCGGCCTACTTATTGGGTATGGGCTTTGGGGTTGTGGGCTTTATTGATGACTATTTAAAGGTAGTAAAGCATCAGTCGGAGGGCTTTAATCCGAAGCAAAAAATGGCTGCACAAATATTGATTTCTCTTTTGTATATTGCCTATTTATATTTTTACGGAGGACATACGAGTGCATTTTTAATTCCTTTCCTAAAGGAGAAGAGTATTACTTTCGGCTTGCTCTTTTTCCCGATTTCCCTGTTTATCATTACGGCAACGGATACGGGAGCCAATTTTACCGACGGGGTTGACGGACTTTCAAGCAGTGTAACGGCAGTAATTGTTTTCTTTCTATTTATGGTAGATAGAGTATTGATAGGAGATGCTGTACTCGGGGTTCTCCCGGGCGCGGTGTTGGGAGGTCTTTTGGGCTTCCTCTGCTTTAATGCGAACCCTGCAAAGGTTTTTATGGGAGATACCGGATCTCTTGCACTTGGAGGATTCGTGGTAGCGATGGCAATCCAAACGGAAACAGCACTGTACATTCCGTTTTTTGCCTTTGTATACTTTATGGAAGTGCTTTCCGTCATTATACAGGTGGGCTACTTTAAAATGACACACGGAAAGCGCATCTTCAAAATGGCACCCATTCATCACCACTTTGAACTTCTTGGCTGGTCGGAAACAAGGGTGGTAACCATTTTCAGTATAATTACGATTTTAGCCTGCTTTTTTGTGGCGACAGTGTTGGAGTTGACTTGATTTCACGAAGAGAAGCTAAGCCATAAAAGAAGTGAAGGATAAAGAAGAACGGTAGAACCGGAAAATAAGGACAGAAGAAACAATAGGAACAGAGGGACGAGAATGAACAGGCGGAAAGTTTTGGTTTTAGGGACAGGCAGAAGTGGAATAGCATCGGCAAAGCAGATTCTTGCCATGGGGGGAGAGGTGGTCTTCTTTGACGCCAATCCTAAATTGGACGAGGGAAAGCTTCTTGGCCAATTTAAGAAGAAAGAAGCAACAAAAATCAGTAGAGTGATAAAGGGAAAGCTTCTGGAAAGAGATTTATTGAAAATTGATGCGGCGGTAATCAGCCCCGGTATTGCGATGGATGAGCCCTATGTCCTTTTATTAAATTCTGCCAAAATTCCGGTTATTGGAGAAATTGAACTTGCCTATCAGTCCTGTAAAGGAAAGCTTTGTGCCGTGACGGGCACCAACGGGAAGACAACAACAGTCAGTCTTATCGGCGAAATATTAAAGAGTAAGTATACGGATACACATGTAGTGGGAAATATTGGAAATCCATTTACTGCGGAAGCACTGGAAACCGAGGAGCAATCCGCCACGGTTTGCGAGGTGAGCTCTTTCCAGCTGGAGTCCATAGTGGATTTTCGCCCGGATGTAGCAGCGATAACAAATATTACTCCGGATCACCTGGATCGTCATAAAACAATGAAAAATTATATTATGATGAAAGAATCCATTGCCATCAATCAAACGGAAGAAGACAGTATTGTTCTAAACTACATGGATACGGAGCTTCGTAAGTTCGGAAAGAAGAGAAATCTGAAGCCGAAGGTGATTTGGTTTTCATCCGAGGAAGAGCCCAAAGAGGGATTTTTCCTTAGAGAGGATGAGTTTATTTATAAGACAAAGGAAAAAGAGGAAAAGCTCTTTAAGACAAAGGATATTCAGCTTTTAGGAAAGCACAATTACGAAAATGTGATGTGCGCAATGGCGGTTGCCTTACATATGGGTGTTCCCATGGATAAGATTGTGAAGGTATGCAAAAAATTTAAGCCGGTAGAGCACAGAATCGAATTTGTAAGGGAAAGATCCGGAGTTCGCTATTATAATGATTCGAAGGGAACCAATGTGGATGCGGCCATCCAGGCTCTTCGCGCTATGCCGGGACCTGTGCTTTTAATTGGCGGAGGATACGATAAACATGTAGATTTCGACAGCTGGGTAAAGGAATTTAAAGGAAGAGTAAAGTACCTTGTTCTGATAGGGGAAACCAGAAATCAAATCGCTTCTTGTGCAAAAAAACACGGTTTCCATAACTTGATGTTTGCAGAGGATATGGATGAAGCGGTGAAGGATTGTGCGGCCTATGCGGATCCGGGAGACTATGTACTCTTAAGCCCCGCCTGTGCATCCTGGGGAATGTTTAAGGACTATGAGGAAAGGGGGGCAGTTTTCAAAGACTGTGTAAAGAACTTATAGGAAAGTGAGAATAGTGGATAACTCGGAGGACTATGCCGGGAGGAATCCAAACATTGCAGAAAGGGAAGGAAAGTGGCAAAAAAGAAAAAGGTCAAGCATTTTTATGATTTTTCCTTAGTGGTAATGGTCTTTTCCATTACCCTTTTCGGCTTACTCATGCTGTATTCCGCTTCCGGATATATGGCGGCAAAAAGCGATCTTGGAAGCATGTTTTACCTCAGAAAGCAAGGACTCTTTGCTCTTATTGGCTTTGCCGTAATGCTTCTACTTTCCCGGTTTTTTGATTACCACTGGCTTTCCAAGTTGAACTATATCATCTATATACCTTCCGTTATAATAGTGTTTGCCAGCTACTTTACGGGAGTTTCCGCGCATGGCTCAAGTCGTTGGCTTCGCATTATGGGAGTGCAGTTTCAGCCCTCGGAGCTTTTGAAGCCGGCGGTTATCATTATGCTTGCTACAATTTTCACCTCTTTGGGCTATCGTATTAATACAAGAAAGCAAGTGACTAGAAGCTTTTTGTTTGCCTTAGGTCCTGCGGTACTCGTCATGATTGCCAATCTTTCCACGGCAATCATTATACTGGGTATCGGAGTCTTTATGCTTTTTGTGGCAACGCAGTCCTATCGTCATTATTTTCTCTTGTTCTTTTTGACTCTTCTGGTATATCTTGGAGCATACCCCTTGGCGGTATTTCTGAAAAATGTCGGCCTTTTGCAAGGATATCAAATCACGAGAATTCTGGCATGGAAAAATCCTGTAGCCTATCCGGACGATACCTACCAGACAAGGCAAGGTCTCTATGCCATAGCGTCAGGCGGGATTTTTGGAAAAGGGCTGGGGGAGAGCATACAAAAATTTCTCATGCCCGAGGCACAGAACGACATGATTTTTACTATTATTTGTGAAGAGCTGGGGCTCGTGGGCGCAGTGGGACTCATGCTGGTTTATGCCCTGATTTTACTTCGCCTCTATGAAATTGCGAAAAATGCCAAGGACTTATTCGGCTCTTTTCTTGTGATTGGCGTAATTGGCCACATTGCCTTGCAGGCAATACTGAATATAGCGGTAGCAACCAACTCTATTCCCAATACGGGAATCACTCTCCCTTTTATCAGTTATGGCGGTACTTCACTCGTTATTCTTTTGGCCGAGCTTGGAGTTTGTCTTAATGTATCCTGGCAAACCACCCTGGATACGGAAAAAGAGGAATAGTGCATGAGAAGAAGTAGGAAAAGAAAAGGAATCGGAATATATGGTTTTTGGCTTTTGTTTCTGCTGATGATTCTTTTGCTAATCAGTACCAGAGTAAACAAAATCAGTATTTTGGGAAATCAGCAGTATAGTGAAGAAGAACTTAAGAAACAAATATTTTCCGAGGACTTGGATTATAACAGTGCGTATGCCTTCGCAAAGGATAAGCTTAGGCCGCATAAGACGCTTCCCTTCGTGGAACGCTATGAATTGCATTGGAAGAGCCCGCTTTCCTTGGAACTTATCGTCTATGAAAAAAACATGGTAGGCTATGTGGAGTATATGTCCAGTAACCTTTACTTTGACGGAGACGGAATCGTGGTGGAATCCACAAAGAAAAAGCTGCCCGGAATTCCGAAAATCACCGGATTGAAATTTTCCAAGGTCAGTCTATACAAGACACTTCCGGTAGAAGACAAGGCTGTATTTCAGGACATACTGAACCTAAGTTCTGCGCTGAAGGTCGAGAATCTGGACTGTGATCATATTGATTACGGCACCATGTCGAATGCAACTCTCTATATTGGAGAAATCAAGGTACTTCTTGGGAATAATGAAGATATGGAGCAAAAGCTTGCAAGTTTAAAGGACATTCTGCCCGCCCTATCCGGAAGAAAAGGAACACTGGATTTAAGTAAGTATAGAGGCCGGAAGGAGAAGGAGTCCTATGTCTTTAGGGAGGAAAAATAATTGTCCCCCCTTTACAAATTATGTAAAATTCTTATAATGATATAGTTAGGACAAGTGAGTGCAGATATCCCTTTTTAGGGTAAAAGATAGATTTTAAGGAGGAAGACATGATAGAAATCCAGCTTCCCGAGTCAGAAGCGGCGGCAAAGATTATCGTTGTTGGTGTTGGTGGCGCAGGAAATAACGCAGTAAACCGAATGGTAGACGAGGGCATTGCCGGCGTTGAATTTATTGGGGTAAATACAGATAAGCAGGCTTTACAGTCCAGTAAGGCCGCTACTTCCATGCCCATTGGAGAAAAGCTGACAAAGGGCCTGGGCTGTGGCGGAAAGCCTGAGATTGGTACAAAGGCCGCAGAAGAAAGTGCAGAAGAGATTACAGCTGCACTGCAGGGAGCGGATATGGTCTTCGTTACCTGCGGAATGGGTGGAGGAACCGGAACAGGTGCGGCACCCATTATTGCAAAGATTGCAAAGGATATGGGGATTCTTACGGTAGGTGTGGTAACGAAGCCCTTCCGTTTTGAAGCAAGACAGAGAATGAAGAATGCCATGACGGGAATCGAAGCCTTAAAGAGTGTTGTAGATACCTTGATTGTCATTCCGAATGATAGACTTTTGGATATTGTGGAGAAGAAAACTTCTCTTCCGGATGCTTTAAAGAAGGCCGATGAAGTTCTTCAGCAGTCTGTTCAGGGAATCACGGATTTGATCAATGTTCCCGGACTTATTAACCTTGACTTTGCGGATGTTTCTGCCGTAATGAAGGATAAGGGGGTTGCTCATGTCGGTATCGGTAGAGCAAAGGGAGACGATAAGGCCATCGAAGCGGTGAAGACCGCTATATCCTCCCCGCTTCTGGAAAGCACTATTGAAGGAGCAACCGATGTTATCATCAATATTTCCGGAGATATCAGCCTTGTTGAAGCAAATGATGCCGCTTCTTATGTGGAAGACTTGGTTGGAGAAAATGCAAACATTATCTTCGGTGCAATGTATAACGAAGATGCTCAGGATGAGGTTTCCATTACGGTTATTGCAACGGGCATTAAGGAAAAAGCTGCGAAAGAGGAGCCTCAGAAGCTTAATCAGACAAGCGGATTGCAGAACGGCGGCTTGCATAGTTCTGCTATGCCGCAGAGCTTAAGCGGGACAGGTTTTTTAAATAATCAAAGGCCCGTAGCTCCTGTTTTAAGAGAAAGACCGGAGCTTTCAGCCGAGCCTCAGCTTGGAGCTTTAAGAACAAGCGAAGCTTTGGATAATCCCATGCAGTCCAAGCCGAGATATGAAAAAGAAAGAAGCTTGGAGATTCCGGATTTCCTTCGCGGAAGAAAATAAAAGAGAGAGTGCAGGCTATGTCCGAAGGGCATAGCCTTTTCTTAGCTAAGGGAGTAGTACAGAGGAGACATATGGCAAATTTAAGAGAAGAAATAGAAAAGAGAAGAACCTTTGCGATTATTTCTCACCCCGATGCGGGTAAAACGACCTTGACGGAGAAATTTCTTCTCTATGGAGGCGCAATAAACCTTGCAGGAACCGTAAAGGGAAGAAAGTCTGCAAAGCATGCGGTTTCCGACTGGATGGAAATCGAGAAGGAGAGAGGTATCTCCGTTACCTCTTCCGTTTTGCAGTTTAATTATGACGGAAGATGCATCAATATCTTGGATACGCCGGGGCATCAGGATTTCTCTGAGGATACCTATAGAACCTTAATGGCAGCCGACAGTGCGGTCATGGTCATTGACGGCGCAAAAGGTGTAGAGCCGCAGACCATTAAGCTCTTCAAGGTTTGCGTGATGCGGCATATTCCTATCTTCACCTTCATCAACAAGTTTGATCGTGAGGCAAGAGATCCGTATGAGCTTTTGGACGAGATTGAAGAGGTGCTCGGCATCCGTACCTGCCCGATTAACTGGCCTATCGGTTGCGGTCATAATTTTAAAGGGGTATTTGACAGAGAAAAGGAAGAAGTAGACCTTTTCCATGCTGCAGGCGGCGGAAAAAAGGAAGTTGAGAAGGAAGTCTATTCCAAGGACGATCCTCAGTTGGAAGGGGTAATCGGAAAAGAATATTATGATAAATTGCAGGACGACTTGGAACTTTTAGAAGGCGCTGCAGAAGCCTTTGATGAAGAGAAGGTGAACGCCGGTCTTCTTACACCGGTTTTCTTCGGCTCCGCGCTGACCAATTTCGGTGTGGAGACCTTCTTACAGCATTTCCTGAAAATGACAAAGTCTCCGCTTCCAAGAATGTCCGATCAGGGGCTTATCGATCCGGTGGAGGAAGAGTTCTCCGCTTTTGTCTTTAAGATTCAGGCCAATATGGATCCGAAGCACAGAGATAGAGTGGCTTTCATGCGCATCTGCTCAGGCGAGTTTGATGCGGGAATGGAAGTGACACATATTCAGGGAGGCAGAAAGGTAAAGCTTTCTCAGCCGACCCAGATGATGGCGGATGAAAGAAAAATTGTGGAAAAGGCTTACGCAGGAGATATCATCGGTATCTTCGATCCGGGTATTTTCTCAATTGGAGATACTTTGGAACTTTCCGGAAAGAAATTTGTCTATGAGGGCATTCCGACCTTTGCGCCGGAGCATTTTGCAAGGGTAAGACAGATTGACACCATGAAGAGAAAGCAATTTTTAAAGGGTGTATCCCAGATTGCGCAGGAGGGTGCCATACAGATTTTCCAGGAATACAACACCGGTATGGAGGAAATCATTGTAGGCGTAGTCGGAAGCCTGCAGTTTGAGGTCTTGACCTATAGACTGAAAAATGAATACAATGTAGAAGTTCGTCTGGACATGCTTCCCTATGAGCATATCCGCTGGATTGAAAATTATACGGAGGTCGCGGTCAGTGAGATTTCCGGCACATCCGATATGAAGCTTGTGAAGGATTTAAAGGATAGACCCCTGCTTCTCTTTGCACACCCCTGGTCTATCGGTATGGTATTGGACCGAAATAAGGGCTTAAACTTAAGTGAATTTTCCAAGAACTAAGTTTGGAATGTATCCTTAAGCTTGTAATTAACATACGAACCATCTCGGAAAGAAAGGCAAAGCTATGGAAAAAACAATTAAAAACTGGCTACTCGCGCATGAGGAAGAGTTTGTACAGGACTTATCCACCTTGGTACGGATTAATTCTGTAAGAGGAGAGACCAAGGGGAGTCTTCCTTTTGGAGAGGGACCGAAGGATGCTTTGGATGCAGGCTTAAAAATTTGCGATAGCTACGGTTTCCATACCAAGAACTGGGATAATTATGTCGGAACGGCGGACTTTTCCTCGGAGCTGCCTCACTGCCTGGATATTTTGGGACATCTTGATGTAGTGCCTGCGGGAGAGGGCTGGGAGGTAACCGGACCTTTTGAGCCGCTTGTAAAGGATGGCATCATTTACGGAAGAGGCGTAAGTGATGATAAGGGACCGGTACTTGCCGCACTCTATGCGATGCGTGCCGTAAAGGAACTTGGATACTCTTTGAAGAAAGGAGTTCGTCTTATCATGGGAACCAATGAGGAAACCGGTTCCGCTGATTTGGACTATTACTATAAGAGAGAAAAAGCCGGAGAAATGAGCTTCACTCCGGATGCGGAATTTCCGATTATCAATATTGAAAAAGGTGCCATGCACGGTACTTTAAGAAAGAGCAGGAAAGTAGAGGGTTCTTTACTTTCCATGCAGGCGGGCGTTGCGGTAAATGCCGTTCCCCAGAAAGCGCTTATGGAATTTACGACGCTCTCGGATGAGGAATTTAATGCGGCGAAGGCTACAGTCGAAAAGGAATGCGGTGTACAGATTCAAAGATCCGGAAATACCGTGACCGTAATCGGTGTAGGCGCGCATGCTTCGACTCCGCAGCTTGGAAAGAATGCGGGACTCGCAGCTTTGTCCTTTGCGGTGAAGCTTCCGTCTATAGGCGCGGAAGACAAGAAGGCTTTTGAAGCGGTTTTAGCACTTTTCCCTTACGGAGTTACCGACGGTTCCGGAATCGGCGCCAAGCTGCACGATGAGGAAAGCGGAGAGCTTACCTGTACCTTGGATATCTTTGAGGTAGGGGAAAAGGAAATGCACTTTACCTACGACAGCCGAATTCCTATTTGCGGAACGAAGGAAAATTGTGAAGATATGGCGAGAAAAACCGTAGAAGAAAAGGGCTTTATCTTTGAGACGGAAGGCATGGTTCCGCCACATCATGTTCCCGAGGATTCGGATTTTATTAAGGCGCTTCTTTCCTGTTATGAAAAGGTGACGGGAGAAAAGGGAGAGTGCCTTGCTATCGGAGGCGGTACCTATGTACATCATGTGGAGAACGGCGTAGCTTTCGGGGCAATTCTCCCGGGAGTGGACACCCACATGCATGGCGCGGACGAGTGGATTAAGGTAAAGGATCTGCTTCTTGCGGCGGAAATCTATGCGGAATCTATCCTGGCGCTTTGCTGCTAAGATTGATTCGTAATCTATCCCGGAACAGCGGTAAGAAGCTGATTTTATGCAAAATAGCAATGTCTTAAGGAGCAGAATGGAAGAAAATATCATATCAATTCAAGGTTTGGGAAAGGTATTCCGGACCGGATCCGGAGACTTTACGGCTCTGGAAGACATCAATTTAGAGATAAAAAAAGGGCAGATTCAGGGTATAATCGGACTTTCCGGAGCGGGAAAGTCCACCTTGGTCCGCTGTATTAACTTTTTGGAGAGACCGAGTAGCGGTCAGATATTCTTTCGTGGAAAAAGCTTAAGCACCATGAAGGAAAAGGAAATTCTTGCCATGCGACAGAACATGGGCATGATTTTCCAGCAGTTTAATCTTTTAGAGCAGAGAAATCTTCTGCAGAATGTTTGCTTTCCTCTGGAAATTGCCGATAGCGGAAGTGTTTCCCGGGCGTTGAAGGAGTGGAAGGAAAAAAAGAAAGAAAACAAAGAGAAGAAGGAAAAAAGCGACTCCAACTTGAGCTTTACTCCTTTGGGAGTCATTATCAAAACAATACTTTCCGGAAAAGCGCGAAAGAAGAAAAGAATCGAGAGAGCGAAGGAGCTTCTAAAGCTTGTCGGCCTCGAGGGAAGAGAAAAGAGCTATCCCTCTCAGCTTTCCGGAGGGCAGAAGCAGAGAGTTGCGATTGCAAGAGCGCTTGCCACAAATCCGGAGGTTTTACTCTGTGATGAGGCAACATCCGCACTGGATCCGAAGACCACAGAGCAGATTCTTGCCCTTCTTAAGAAAATCAATGAGGAAATGGGAGTCACCATCATTATCATCACGCATCAGATGAGTGTAATCGAGTCTGTTTGTGATGAGGTAGCCATCATTGACCACAGTCGCATTGCAGAGCACGGTCCTGTAAAGGAGCTTTTCCGTTCTCCGAAGACGGAAATCGGAAAGAGACTTATCCTTGGAGAGGGAGAGAAAGAGGCCTTTTTTGGAAGCGGAAGACGCTTTCGTATTGCCTTTGACGGGAAAAATGCACATGATCCGATTTTATCGGAGCTTATTCTTGCCCTGCATACCCCGGTAAACATTCTCTTTGCCAATACCAAGGAGGTGGACGGCATGGCAGTGGGCCAGATGATCATTGAACTTCCTGAAAATATAGAGGATATCCTTCATGTGACCGAATTTATGAAGGAGCGAGGAATTCCTTTTGAGGAGGTGCATGCGTGAGTATTAAAGAATTAATTCCCTTATTTCAAACGGAAACAGTGGCGACACTCTATATGGTGAGCATTTCCACACTGATTTCATACCTGATCGGAATTCCTCTCGGGGTAATTCTGGTAGTAACCGAGGATGGGGGACTTTACCCCTTAAAGCTCGTTCATGGAGTTCTTGGTTTTATAACCAACATTTTCCGAACCATTCCTTTCCTAATCCTCCTCGTTATGGTTTTACCTCTTACGAAATTTTTGGTGAAAACAACACTGGGGCCGAATGCCATCATTCCCCCGCTTGTTATTGCAGCTGCACCCTATATTGCCAGAATGGTGGAGTCTTCCTTAAAGGAAGTGGATGCAGGCGTTATCGAGGCGGCACGCTCCATGGGAGCAAATAAAATGCAGATTATTCGTAAGGTTTATCTTCCGGAAGCAAAGCCGAGTCTCTTTATCGGGGCAGCTATTTGTATCACTTCGATTCTTTCCTACTCCGCTATGGCGGGATTCGTAGGTGGAGGCGGACTGGGTGCGATTGCTTTGAACTACGGGTATTATCGTTACAAGACGGATATCATGATTATTGCCGTGCT
Source organism: uncultured Oribacterium sp. (assembly GCA_963537185.1). Classification (GTDB taxonomy): domain Bacteria; phylum Bacillota; class Clostridia; order Lachnospirales; family Lachnospiraceae; genus Oribacterium. The sequence continues at coordinate 14,875 of CAUTEL010000007.1, forward strand.
TGTGCTCATTATCATCGTACAGATTATTCAGGAATTCTGGATGAGGCTTGCAAAGTACAGTGATAAGAGAAAAAGAGTGTAGGAAAAGATAAAAAAGTTTAGGGGAAGTTTGCAAAATTTCCTATTCTGTACTATTTTTATATCTCAACTGTGCGCATGAAAGCAGTGAAAAATAACTTAGGGCTATTCGAAGGGAAACCTTCTTTAGCATAGATACTTGCTGTGGTATAGGCTTACAGCAGAAATTTAGAAAATTTTCGTTATAGAGTAAGGAGAGTTTTCGAAGTAGAAAAGGAGATATTATGAAAAAAAGAGTAGCAGCGCTGCTCCTTGGTTTAGCGGTAGCTTCTTTAGCAGCTTGCGGAGGACAGAAGGCGGAAACAAAGGCAGAGTCTCAGGTAGAGACAGAGGCAGGAAGTGAAAAGGCGGCAGAGTCCGAGAAGGCAACAGAAGCTGCAAAGGCTGAGGGAGAAGCAGTGAAGATTAAGATCGGTGCAACCCCGAGTCCGCATGCGGAGATTTTAGAGGCGGCTAAGGACGCTTTAAAGAAAAAGGGTGTGGAGATTGAAATCGTGACTTATAACGATTATGTTCAGCCGAATCTTGCAACAGAACAGGGACAAATTGATGTAAACTATTTCCAGCATCTTCCCTACCTTGAGGATTTCAATAAGGAAAACAATACGCATGTTGTTTCCGTAGGAAAGATTCACTATGAGCCGTTTGGAATTTACGCAGGAAAGTCCAATGACTTAAAGGCTATCCAGGACGGTGCTAAGATTGCGGTTCCGAATGATACAACAAATGAAGCAAGAGCGCTTCTTCTTTTGGAAGCGAACGGCATCATTAAGTTAAAGGATGGCGCAGGTCTCACAGCAACAAAGCAGGATATCGTAGAGAATCCGCACAATGTGGATATCTATGAGGTTGAGGCTGCACAGATTCCTCGTTCTTTGGATTCCGTTGATTTTGCTTGCATGAACGGCAACTTCGCTATTCAGGCAAACTACAAGCCAAGCGATGCCTTAGCTGCAGAGGATGCCAAGTCCGAAGCTGCACAGACCTATGCTAATATCATTGCCGTATCGGAGAAGAATAAGGACGCGGAATGGGCAAAGACTTTGGTAGAAGTTTTACACTCTAAGGAGATTCAGGATTTTATCAACGAAAAGTATGAAGGCGGAGTAGTACCTATCCAGTAAATCCGCTAGAAGAGCTGTGGAAAAGAAGGAAGTAGAGGCCCGGGTCACGGGCAGGAAATTCCTTATACTTTTCTGCGGCTCTTCTTATAAAAAATTGAAATTTATCACGAAAAAAGAGCCTACTTAGCTTAGGCCGGAATGGTTTTCAGAAAGAAAGGGTTATTCAGAATGAGTAGTAAAGACTTGAGAAGATTTGCCGGAGAAAAATGGAGGAAGAACTGGCCGAGCATTCTGCTTGCATTTTTTCTCCTTTTTGTAGTGTATATTGCTCTGGCCATTTGCTTTTCTTTTGTCCTTAGTCCTTTTTTGGCATTAACAATTATGTCGCCTATAGAAGGGCTAAGGAGAGAAATCAGTCTTAGTATATCCGGAATACTGCTGGCTTTTCTCTTTTTTGCCTTAATCTTTTATCTGATTCTTGGAGGCTGTTCCTTTATTTATATGGCTTTAAAGATGGTGAGAGGAGAAAAGGTCAGTCCCTTTGACATCTTTTACAGCTTAAACCTAAAGGCTTACCCTATGCAGAAAGAGCTTATAGATTATAGCCTTTTTTATGCATCCGTACCTTGGCTCTTTTTCGCGCTGTCTATTCTGCTTTTTGGATTTGGACCGTCCAATCCGGTTCTGGAGATTCTTCAGGAGCTTTTCTTTGACTTTTGCTTGGGTATCTTTTTGCTCTTTTATTTATGCGCGCCGTTCCTTCTTTTGGAACGAAAGGCAAAGAGCCTGAAGGATGCCTTACTCATGAGCTCTGCCCTGATGCATCATGAAAGAATGCGTTTCTTTGGGCATGTTCTCTATTTTTTGGGTATTCGACTGCTTATTCATGTCATTAGCGGAATGTGGGGCTTTACCTTAAATAATTCCTTCCTTCCCTCTATTTTATCCTCAGTCTTTTTCTCTTTCTTTCTTACTCCGTACTTTATTCTTCTGCAGGCAGGTTTCTATCAGGAAATATTGGATAAGAAAAAAAGACTGGTAAAAGTTGGCCGCAGCTATGCGGTACTACGGAGCGAAGAGGAAGAAGAAGCCATAGTGGAAGCTTTTTCCACACTGATGCAGGATGTCGAAAAAGAGAAGGTTGAAAAAGAGAAGGTTGAAACAGAGAAGACGGAAACTGAGAATACAGAAACAGAAAAGATAGAAAAAGAAAAGACAGAAACAGAAAAGGCAGAAACAGAGAAGACAGAACCAGAAAAGGAAGAACCAGAGAAGGAAGAACCAGAGAAGGCGGAAACGGAGAAACTTGAAGAGACGAAGGCAGAATGCAGGATAGAGGAAGAGCTTCCGGAAGTTAAGGAAGTCGAAGAAAAACGGAAAGAAGAACCGGAAGATATAGCAGAAGAAAAGTCGGCAGCAGAAGAAAGTGAAGAGCCGGCGAAAGAAGAAGCGGAAGAAAAGTCGGAAGATAAGGAAAAGCTGAGCTTTGAAGAGGCCAGAAAACGCTATACAAACTATAAGGAGGAATCATGAAGTGTCCGTTTTGTAATGCGGAGGATACCCGTGTAATAGACTCAAGACCTGCGGATGAAAATACCGCAATCAGAAGACGAAGACAGTGTGAAATCTGCGGTAAGCGTTTTACTACTTTTGAAAAAACGGAAACCCTCCCCTTTATGGTAGTTAAAAAGGATCAAAGTAGGGTTCCCTATGACAGGGCTAAGCTGGAAGGGGGAGTATTACGCTCCTGCCATAAAAGGCCGATTTCCCCGCAGCAGATATCCGAGCTTGTGGATGATATTGAAACCAATATCTTTAAGCACGACAGCAAGGAAGTCAGTACAGAGGAAATAGGGGAAATGGTAATGGAACGCTTAAAGAATCTGGACCAGGTTGCCTATGTGCGTTTTGCCTCTGTCTACAGAGAATTTAAAGATATCAACACCTTTA